>JBOFFD010001182.1:0-9067 GCA_051648425.1 Planctomycetia bacterium | reverse complement strand
GCCGCCGGCGGTTTCCAGCGCGACGACCAACGGCCCCCGGCCGGTTTCGACGACCAGTTCCGGCTTGCGGACGAGGTCGTGGTCGTAGAGGAACTTGCCGACGCAGCGGATGGCGTTGCCGCACATTTCCGATTCGCTGCCGTCATTGTTGAACATGCGCATCCGGGCGTCGTGGGCGGCGTCGTCGGGAGGCTGGATCAAGACCAGGCCGTCGCCGCCGACCCCGAAGTGCCGATCGCTGATCGCCCGGCTGAGGGCGGCCGGGTCGGTGGGCGCCGCCTGCGAGAAGCAGTCGATGTAGACGTAGTCGTTGCCCGCCCCGTGCATCTTGGTGAACCGCATCGACGCTCCCGCTTCGGAAAAAACCTTCGACGACCCGGCCGTCGCTCCGTCGGCATTATAGCCGACGCGACGCCGGAAAAGTCCCGTAGGCTTCGACAGAGCGATCGCGCGTCGCGGCCGTTGGAGGAAAGTCCGTCTTCAAAAGAAGCCGATACTGTGGCAAGGTGGCGGTCGGCGAAGATCACCTTCGCGCTGCGGAGTTCTGGGCGGGCCGCGAGGTTGAACCATGTTCTGTTCGAATTGTGGAACGAAGGCCGCGGGGCGTTTCTGCCACGTCTGCGGCGCGAAAATGGTCGATGCCGCCACCGCGGACGAGCCGGCGGCGCCGTTGGACGCCACCTTGCCCGGCGCGACCCTACCGACGACGGCCGACATGCCGCCGCCCCGGCCGGCCCGCGTCGTCGATTGGGAAAACGACGTCCGTTACGCCGTCCTCTTGGAAACGCCGTTGGTGCGCGAACTGATCGCCAAGTACGCCTCCGAGGCGCCGGCCGGCTTCACCGGTGAACAATTTCTGGAGCTGTGCGACCTGGCGTTCGCGCCGGTGGCCAACGTCAGCGTGAAGAAGATCGCCACCGCGACGGCGCCGTTGTCGGCGGCGCTCGGCCTGCGCACCGGAGCGGCCCGCGTCGAAACGGTCCGACAGGCGGCGGGACGCTCGTTGGCGGCCGTCGTCTGTTCGCTGGCGCGGCACGGTCGAAAGGTGAAGAGTGTTTCGCAGCGCGACCACGGCTGTACCATCGAGGCGGTGTTGCCGTCCGACGTGTGGACGATGCTGGAAGGCGCGCTGACGATTTCGGTGGATGAAACGCCGGCTGGCACGCGCGTTGAAGCGGTCGCCAAGATACCGGGGCAGTGTTTCGACTGGGGTAAATCGAAGCGGTGCGTCGCCCAGGTGTTCGACGACCTGCGGACGCTGCTGCCGCCGTCGCTGCGGCTGCGCCCCGCCGCGTCTTACACCCGCGCGGCGTAGAAATTCCGACTCCTTCGTTGGGATGGGAAGACCAAAAGTAGGGCGGAACGCCGGTCCGCCCAGGAGCGGCGCGGGGACGGACGTCCCGTCTTTCCCAACGGTCGGAACGGAGTTTCGTCCCCACGCTCCAACACTGGCGGACCAGCGTTCCGCCCTACATTTAAGACCTCCCGTCCCATCGCAGGAATGATTCAGTTCGCGGCGGGAGCCGCCGTCCGCTGTGAGTGTTTAGTCTTCAGTCGGCCGGCGGCGTTGGCGACGGCCTGGGCGGCCGGTTCCAGCGCCGTGTGCACGCTGGTCATCGCCGCGTCTTTTCCCGCCACCGTGATCTTCGCCTGCAACAGCAACTGGACTTTCGCCTTCGGCTCGTACGGCAGCCAAAACACGTACGAATCGCCCAGCGAGTCGTGCCGCATCCGGGCGGGCAGCTCGGCGGCCGGCACTTTGTACTCGCCGCACGGCTTCGTTCGGCCGGCCTCGGCTTCCGCCAAATCGAACGCCAAAAATTCGACGTCGCCGTCGACTTGAATCGGCAGCGGATCCTTCCCGCGGAAGAAGTAAACCCGACACAACACCCCTTGCTCCGGCGCCTGGCCGTACGTCTGAATCGGCGTCGGCATCGCTAAGAGCGACATCCGGTCCGGCGGCGGCGGCGCGGCGGTCGGCTTGAACGCCGTCGTCAAGTCCGGCATCGTCTCGAAGACCGTGCAGCCCGACGCGGCCAGCAGCGCCGCCGCGGCCAGGTGTAAGACGCGGCGGCGGGTCATTTCCCACCCCGGATCGGCTTCATGATGTGAAAGAAACCTTTCTTCGCATGGGCGTCCGACTCGGCCGGCCGAGTCGACTTGGCCGAGGGCTTCTTCGCCGGTAAGACGCCGCCCGTCTTAGATTTTTTCGTCGGTTCGACGCGGTAATGTTCCGGCAGTTCCACCGGGACGACGATCGGCGGCGGCCGACGGTTGGAGGCCGCGTTGACGGTCGGTGCGGCCGGCTGCGTCGCCGAGGCTTTCCGGATCGGCGCGTCGTCGCGCGACGCCGGTCGAGCGGCGCGAGCGGCCGGCTCGCGCGCCGGGCGGCGGTCCAGGCTCGACTCTTCCTCAGGGAACGGCAGCAGCGGCGGCTTGGCGTTCGGCGGCGCGGGTGGCGCATCGTCGCGCGGCGGCGTCCGCTCCAACCGCGGGTCGCGGGGGATCGATTCCGTCGGCTCCGGTTCGTCGGCGCGACGCGGAGTCGGCGCGGCGTTCGACGGGTGATCGGGCGTCGCTGGTTCGACGTTCCGGTCGAGCGGTTGCACCGGCACGGTCTGAACGGCGCCGGGTTCGGCGTACTCTTCGATCGGCGCCGATTCCTCGAAGCCGGGTTCCATTTGCTCCGGCGGCGGCGTCAAGCCGATCGGCCCTTGCAGCTTTTCGACGTTCTCCAGAATCCAATCCATCCGCTGCGCTTCCTGGTCCTTCACCCGTTGCGCGTCGGCTTCGCTGTACACCACGTGCGGCGTCAAAATGATTAAGAGTTCGCGCTTGTTCGACGTGTACAACCGCGTTTTGAACATCCACCCTAAGAGTGGAATGTCGCCCAGATAGGGCACTTTGCGCTCTTCGTCGTTCATCGACTTCGACAACAGCCCGCCGATGACGACGGTCTGACCGTCGGCGGCGCTGATGGTCGTCTGCGCGCGGGTGGTGTTGATGATCGGCGAGGTGATGGTGGCGCCGTTGCCGTCGGTGCCGATCGAAACGCCGTTGGGCGCCAGCGACGACACCGTCGGGTCGACCCGCATCAGGACGATGCCGTCGGGACTGATCCGCGGGGTCACTTCCAAAAGAATGCCGACGTCTTCCTGCGTCACCGAATTGACGACGCCCCCCTGCGGCGTCACCGAACTGCCGGAGACGATCGGCACCCGCTGGCCGATCTGAATGAACGCCTGTTGGTTGTCGAGCGTCATGATTTGCGGTCGGCTTAAGACGTCGATGCGCCGCTGCTGCTTCAGCGCCCGCAGCAGGATGCTGAGGTTCTCGCTCGAGGCCGCGAAGACCAGACCGCCGTAGCCCAGGGCGGGATTGCCCCGGCCCAGCGCGAAGTTGGTGAGGCCCTGCGACGCCACCGCCGACGACAGCGCCGCCGTCGCCGGCGTATTCAGAAGATCGGTGGTGTTGAAATTGAAACCGGGCGTGAGACTGTTTTCCTGCGCGTTGATCGCCGTGTTTCTCACTTGAAGGCCGCGGTCGAACAACAGCGTATCCTGCACGCCGATCTCCATGCCGAAGTCTTCATTGTTTTCCAGCGTCACTTCGGCGATCATCACTTGAATGACCACCTGCGGCGGCCGAACGTCGATCTGTTCGACGATGCGCAGGATTTCGTCGTAGAAGCGCGGGCTGCTGCCGATGATGAGCGAATTGGAAATCGCCTCGGCGACGACCGTCACCTCTCGACTGATTTGATCGGCCAGCGCGATCCGGCCGTCTTGATTCAGCGCGAGCGCGTCCTGCGCCGTCAGAAAGTTGGTCAGCGCGGTGGCGGCTTCCACCGCCGTCAGATTGCGCAGTTTGTACACCGTCGTCTTACGCTCGAGGGCCGAACTGCTGTCGAGACGCAGGATGATCGCTTCGACGGCGAGCAGGTCGTTGCGGCTGCCGGTGACGATGATGCTGTTGGTGCGCTGGTCGGTGGCGAAGGTGACGGGTACGCGGACGAGTTCCGCCTCCGTTTCGCCGAGCAGGAAGCCGCGGCCGGAACCTTGCGCCCCGGCGCCGACGCCCGGATTCTGGCCGGGGAAGCCGCCGGTGGTCCCCTGGGTCGTCCCCAAAAACACCGCCCGTAGCGTTTCCACCAGCGTCGCGGCGTCGCTGTAGCGCAGGGAAAAGACCTTCAGGTCGCTGGCCGGGCTGGGCAGGTCGTCGAATCGGGCGATGAGTTCCGCCATGAGGCTCATGCTGCGCGGCGGCGCGGTGACGAGCAGGCTGTTGCTGCGTTCGTCGGCCGTCACGGAAATGTCTTCCAGGATGCCGGATTCGACGGCTTGACCGTCGGCGTCGGTCGTCAGCAGTCGCAGTCGAGCGCTCTTAGTGGGCGGCACGCTTTGGCCGGCGGCCCCGCCCCCGCGATTTTGGTTGAAGCCACCGGGGTTTTGCGGCTGTTGCTGACCGCCCGTCGTCCCGCCCGCGCCGGCCGTTCCCGACGCCGACAGCCCGCGGTAGACCACCGCCTGTTGCAGCAGCACGGCCAGTTCGGTGGCGACGGCGTTTTGCAGGGGGAAGATGCGCAGATCGCTGGTCGCGCCGTTCTCGTCGGCGTCGAGCTGCTTGATGAGGGCGGCGGCTTGCGCCAGGTCGGCCGGGCCGGCGTAGACCAGCACGCTGTTCGTTCGTTCGTCGGCCACAACCTCGGCGCGAAGCCGAAGCCCGGCGCCGTCTTCACGCTGACTGAAGAACTGCGTCAGTTTCGCCTGCACTTGGGCGGCCGGGGCGGTTTCCAGGCGGAAGACGCGGAAGTACGCCGCCGCCTTGCCCCGTTCGCCGTCGACCTGTCGGACGAACTCGACCGCCTCTTCCAGATCCACGGGCGGCGCGACGACGACCACCGCGTTCGGCGACGCGATGGGGATGAAGCCGACCTTGCCCCCGGTCGTCGCGGCGCCGACCTTGGCCGTCGCGCGGCTTTCGTAGACGCGGTTTAGAAAGACCGCCATCGCCTCGCTGTCGGCGGCCTTGAGTTCGACGACCTGAATGTCGGGGTCGGCGCCGAGGCTCAGGCGGTCGATCTGATCGATGACGCGCAGCATCGCTTCGACTTGGTCGCGCGGCCCTTCAAGGATGAGCGACCGCAGGTCGTCGATGGTGTTGACGCCGACGCCGCTGAAGCCGCGGGTCGTTTCGATTTCGGCGGCCGGTTTCCGGTCGGGCGGTGGCTGGCAAAGAGCGTCGGCGCCGAGCAGGGCGGCGACGCCCAAGACTAGAACGGCGCCGGGGCGCGGTGTTACGTGATTCGTCGAACGTCGAGCTGGCTGGCGCACTTTGCGTCGTCCTTCCCCTAGGTCGGATTCCCGCGACGGCGTTCCTTGCGGAAGGCGCGGTCGGCGGGGTGAATCGGCGTCGGGGTGTCGTGCGAGGTGCGAAGTTTTTGTCGTTGCGATGCGAAACCAATACCGGCGGCCGTCAGCGGTTTCCACCGCGGGAACGACGGCTGCCACCGTCGGAACTTCCGCGATCGCGGGAGGAGCCGCCGCGGTCGGAGTTTCGTCCGAAGTCGCCGCGGGAGCGTTCGTCGCGGCCACGCGCCTCGAACGAACCGTCGCCGCCGTTGGGATTGCCGGGGTTGCCCGGATTATTCGGCGGGTTCGCGGCGTCGGGGGGCGTATTCTGGCCGTTTTTGGTCCCGGTCCGCAGGCCGAACAGGCCGTCGAGCGCCGCCTTCATCGCTTCGGGCTTGGCGTTCTTCAAGGTCACCACGCGGCTGGTCCGGCCGTTGTCCTTGGCGGCTTCGTCGAGGCCGATGGCCATGTCTTCAACGGCGTCGGCCAGCGCCTTGGGGGCCGAGATGAGAATCAGGTTGCTTTCCTCGTCGACGCCGACGGACAGCTTGCCGCGCGGGTTGCCGCCGGTTTGACCGCGCCGTCCGCCGCCGCCGTCGCCCCCCTGGGCCGCCGGCGTGTACAGGTCGGCGGCGAAGACTTCCTTCAACGTCTTGGCGATCTCCGACGCCCGGCCGTACCGCAGTTCGACGGCCCGTTGCTGCGAGCCGATGTTCGTCGACGGGGCGTCTTCGGCGTCGAGGACTTCGAGCAGGTCTTGCACTTTCTTCTGCTCGGCCGGCGGACCGACGACCAACAGCGAATTGGTGCGGGCGTCCGGCACCAGCCGGGCGCGCGGCGACGAGCTGCCGTCGGCGCTCGACAAGCCGTACAGGGCTTCGTCGACGAGCAGCGCCATGTCTTGGGCGTCGGACGACTTCAAGTAGTAAATCGCCATGCCGTTGCCGGTCGGTCCCGACTTTCCGCGCAACAGGGTGGCGAGCAGCTTGTCCATGAGTTCGAGGGCTTCGGGATCGTCGGAGGCGATGGCGATGTTGTCGTCGCCGATCACCACGCGAACGGTCGCGGGCGTCGCGGCGGCGGGTTGCGGTTCCGGTTTGGCGGCGGGCGGCGACGGCTGGTCGGCGGCCGGTTCGTCGTAGCCGACGCTGCGGTAAAGGTCGACGTCGCGACCGCCGTTCGACGCCCCGCTTCGTACCGGCGGGACCGGCGCGGCTTTCAGCAGATTGCGGACCCGCTGGCGGAGGAATGCCGGCAGCTTGGCGATTTCCGCTTCCTGCTCTTCGGCCGACAGCCCCTTCAGTTCTTCGACCTTCGCGGCGATCGGGTCGTCGACGGGCGGCGGGGCGCTCGGCGTCTCGGCGTCGGGCGGCGCGGTCCGGTCGTCGGCGGGCTTCTTGTCGCTCAGCACTTCGACCCTGATCTGGTTCATGGCGCCCAGCCGGCTCCACAGTCGTTCCAATTGCCGCGCGGTGTCGTCGGGGTCGCGGTCGCCGAGCGGCAGCACGCGGAACCGGCTCTGCTCGATGCCGCCGACGCCGCGCGAGATGCCGGTTTCGCCCATCTGCACCAAGAGGTCGCGCACCTGGGAAATCTGCGATTCGGTGCCGCGCACCAAGAGGCGGTTGCGTTCGACGTCGGCTTCGATGGAAAAGCCGGTGTTGGGGCCGGGCTTGTCGTCGTCGTCGTTCGGAATAGGGAAGAAGAAGAACGAGAACCCCTGCGATTTGTCGCGGCCGTCCTTCTTGACGTTCAGCATCGCCTTGATGAGCGACACGGTCGAGCCGGCGTCCAAGACCCGCAGCGACATCACCTCGAACTTCAGTCCCTCGCCCTTCAACTGCACCAACACCGCCTTGATGAGTTCATGTTCGCGCGGGGTGGCGGCGACGATGAGCGCCCGGCCGTCGGGGTGGGGCGACACGCGGGTTTCCGGGGAACGGCGGAAGGTCGTGTCCATGATCTTGGCGATGCCTTCGGCGGTGCCGACGTCGACGGGGTAGACTTCAATGCGCGGCGTCTGGTCTTCACCGGCGGCGTCGTCGGCGTTCTCTGGAATGTCGAGCGACTTGACGACCTGTTCCACCAGCAGCAGCTTGTCGGCCGGCGCCGTCACGAACAGCGTGTTGGTGCGCAGATCGACCGAAACGAACGGTCCGCGCGGGCCGACGTTCGTCGGCGGTTGCGGTTGGCCGCCGTCCGGCGGTTGGCCGCCGCCGCCCATCATGCGCTCCATGAACATCCGCCGCATCTGGTCGCGCTGGCTGCCCGAGCCGCCCGCTCCGTTGCGCGGTTCTTCCGCCCGCTCCCGCGGCTGCAACCCCAAGAGGTCGCGGACCACCCGTTCGACTTCCACGGCGTTGACGTGCTTCAGCGGATACGCCCGCAGGTCGGCCTTCCGCGACCCTTCCTGCAACCCTTCGATCACCGCCACCACCTGCCGGACGTTCTTCGCCGTGTCGACCAGCATCAATTGGTTGGTGCTGGCGAGGGCCAAGAGCGTGCCGTGCGGGCTGAGCAGCGGCTGGAATTCCTTCTTCGCGTCGTCGGCCACCATGCCGTTGAGCGGAACCAGCACCTTCACCAGTTCGGTGTTTCCCTTGGTGGGCAGTTGCTCGCGGGTCACCGTTTCCACGAGGTGCGGCGGGACGCCGTTCTTCAGGTCGGCGACGACCAGAAAGTTGTCGCGGGCGAGGGTGACGAACCCCTTGTTCAGCAGCACGCCGTTGACGACGTCGAGCGCTTCCGTCAGGGTGTACTTGCGGTTGTCGAAGTAGGAAAAAGTGCCGGTCGGGGTCGCCTCCATGAGCAGCGACTTGTTCGACAAACCGGCGAGCCATTGCAAGACGTCGGTCCACTCGGCGCTCGTGAAGCTGAACGTGATCGACTTCGCCGGCGCGGCGGCGTTCGGCCGAGCCAGCGCGCTGGCGGGCAACGGCGTGGGCGGCGGCGGAGGCGGCGACGGCAGCGCGGGCTTGGCGGGCGCGGGCGGCGTCGCGGGGGCCGGCGGCGTGGTGGAGTTCGCCGGCGGCGCGGACGGCGTGGAAGGCGCGGCGGCGGGCGGCGCGGAAGGCGCGGGCGTCGTCGCGGGCGTGGTTTGGGCGCCGACGGTCGGCAGAATCGCGCAGACGCCGAGCGCCGACAAGCCGAGGGCGGCGACGCCGACGGCGAACGAGCGGCGGGCGCGGGTCGGCCGCGCCGTCATCGAAGTTCGTTCGCGAGCCATCGTTCGGTCTCCCTGCGTCGGCGGCGGTCGGTTCCAGAGGGGACGGCCCCGAAAGCGAATCCAGCGCGACGGTCTATTCCCGATTCTTGCGTTTTTTGGAATGCGGAAACGGCGGATTCTTTTCGGACGAAAAAAATTTCCGTCGTCAAGCCGTCGTCAGCCGGCCGGTCGATCCGGTCCGGCGGCAGCCCCGCCGTCGGGGGCCGCCGATTTGGTCGTCGCGCCGCCGGCGGGCGCGTCGGCCGCTGGGATCACGGCCGGCGTGATTTCCGACGCCGGGATTTCCGACGCCGGGATTTCCCGCCAAGTCGCCAGGCTGCGGCCGAGCCGCACCACGCCGGTCCGCCCGCCGACCCGCAGCACCGCCTGGTCGGGCGACGCCTCGACCACGTCGCCGCGGAACCCTTCCGCCTCCAAGACCTCGCCGACCGAAACATACAGGCGGGTGTTGGTCTTCCGGTTCGTGAACCACAACTTGCCGGCGCCGTCG
>JBOFFD010001181.1:0-3960 GCA_051648425.1 Planctomycetia bacterium | reverse complement strand
ACGTAGCGAAAAACAACGGGCCGGCGGACGCTTTCGTCCGCCGGCCCTGAAGAAAGACTCGTTGGATCGGTCGATCAAACGGCGCCGGGGACCGGCACTTCGACCTTGCCCATCTTGTAGTCGAACGAATACTCGGTCGGGCCGAGGCGCATGTTCGACTTCATCACTTCGTCCCAGGTCACTTCGCGGCCGGTGTAGGCGGCGATGCGTCCCATGATGGCCGACAGCGTCGACGTGGCGATCGTTTCCGCCTCGTTGAGACCCTTGTTTTCACAAATCGACTCGATCAGGTCGACGTGTTCCTGCACGTAGGGCAGCGAGGGCTTTTGGCCCCGTTCGACCTTGTAGCGGTACGACTTTTCGCCGGTGATTTCGGCGTGGCCCGACGAGGTCTTCGTCGAGCCTTTGGTGCCGACCATCGTTTCCGAGACGTTGCTCGGAGTATCGTTGATCTGGCGGCAATAGCTGGAGACGTGGACGCCTTCGGGGTACTCGAAGTCGACCGAGAAGAAGTCGAACTGGTCGCCGGTGACCCGGCGGGCGCGGCCGCCGTAGCCGATCGCCTTCACCGGATGGGCGCCGATGACCCAGTTGGCGATGTCGATGTTATGGACGTGCTGTTCGCAGATGTGGTCGCCCGACAACCACGACCAGTTGACCCAGTCGCGGATCATCCATTCCATGTCGGACCATTCCGACTGGCGGTTCTTGTACCAGAGCTGGCCGCCGCACCAGTAGACCCGGCCGGAGAGAACGTTGCCGATGGCGCCGTCGCGCACCCGCTTGATGGTTTCCAGGTACGGCGTTTCATGGCGGCGTTGGGTGCCGGCCACGATCGACAGGCCCTTCTTCTTCGCTTCTTCACCGGCGGCGATGACCTGGCGGCAGCCGGCCGGGTCGACGGCGACCGGCTTTTCCATGAACACGTGCTTGCCGGCCTTGATGGCGGCCTCAAGGTGCTGCGGGCGGAAGTGCGGCGGCGTCGCCAGGACGACATAGTCGAGATCCTGCGCCAGCACCTTTTGGTAGGCGTCGAAGCCAACGAAGGTGGTTTCCGGCGTCGCGGTGATGCGGTCGCCGAACTTCTGCTTCAGGTTGCCGAGGCTGCTCTCGACGCGGTCTTTGAAGACGTCGCCGAAAGCGACGATCTTCACCCGCTCGTCGGCGGCCAAGGCGTCGCCGCAGGCGCCGGTGCCGCGGCCGCCGCAGCCGATGACGCCGACCTTCAACACTTCGCGGCCGGCCGCGTGGACTTGGGGCGCGGCGCTCAGGACGACGCCGGCGGCCGCCGCGGCAAGGAAGTCGCGCCGGCTGGCGCCGGTTTCGGAATTGCGATTATCAGCGCTCATCACTTCTTCTCCTGGGGTTGGTACGAACGGACGACACGAAGGCCGACGAAATGAGCATCGGTGTGCCACCAGATGCTTTTGGGGATTTGGGGGTCTTGGATGCTCCAATCCTCTTCAGCGCCGCGACGGACGGCGCTCCGGAGGAAACCGGCGTCGTCCTGCCACGACCCGCCGCGGGCGGCGTGCCAGACGGTGTCGTCGGTCTTCAAAAGCGGATTGACGACCGGCTTCGCGTCGCCGATCCGCTTGAAGTAGTCGTCGACGTACTTGTCGGCGGTCCATTCCGAGACGTTGCCGTGGATGTCGTAGAGGCCGAACGGGTTGGGCTTCTTCTTGCCCACCGGCTGCGGCTTGTCGTTGGCGTTCTCGAAGAACCAGGCGTAGTCGCCCAGTTTGGCGCGGTCGTCGCCGAAACTGAACTGCGTCTTGGCGCCGGCGCGGGAGGCGAATTCCCACTCGGCTTCGGTTGGCAGCCGGTACTTCTTGCCGGTTTTCGCACTAAGCCATTCAGTGAATTTGTGGGCCGCGTGCTGCGTCATGCAGATGGCGGGATACCCGTCGTGACCGTAACCGAAGGTCATGTCGACGTACGGCGGGGTAGGGCGGGTGACGGCGTCGGCGGCTTTGTCGGCGTCGGTCGCCTTCAGCGACGGATCCTTTTCGACGGCCGTCTTGAACTGTTTGACGTCGTAACTGAATGAAAAGACGTCGAACTGTTCCCAGGTCACTTCATGGACGCCCATCCAGAACGGGTCGACTTTCACTTCGACCTGCGGGCCTTCGTCGTCCAAACGATCGGGTTCGTCGGCCGGGCTTCCCATAAGAAAGGTGCCGCCGGGAATCGGCGTCATCTTGAACGGCAGATCGAAGCCGGGAAGGGCTTCGGTGTACGGCTGGAAGTCTTTGGGAAGATCTTTCAGAGCTGCGGCCGGTTCGTCAGCCTGTAGCGGAAGCACGGCCAGCGCCGACAAGAGCGCCGCAATGTGGAAGCCGGGCAGGCGATGCCTGCGGTTCGACGTACAATCGACGCGATGCATTCGGCGTACCTTCGTTTAGGAGAGCGCAGTTGACGATTATTCGATTTTACACGGTGTGGACGGCCGCGCTGATCGGAGCCGCCATCGCACGGTCGGAGCCGCCGCGACCGCCGGAGCGATTCGCGTCGAGCCGGTTGTTGATGGCGACGACCTTCAAGATTGTTTTGTATGCCGATGACGAAGCCGCCGCAACCCGCGCGGCGGGCGCCGCCTTCGACCGCATCGCGGTTCTTGAGTCGATTATGAGCGATTACTCCGACGTCAGTGAACTGACGCTGCTCAGCAACGACGCCGGCGGCAAACCCAAGCCCGTTGGAAACGAACTGTTCGACATTCTTTCCCGAAGCCGCCGAGTCTCCGAGGCGACCGACGGCGCCTTCGACGTCACCGTCGGTCCGTTGGTTCGGCTGTGGCGCCGCGCCCGCGCCACTCGCGAACTGCCCGACCGCCGAATGATCGACGACTATCTTTCGCGGGCCGGCTACGCCAAGCTGGTGCTCGACCCGGCCGCCCGGACGGCGGAGCTAAAAGGGAAGGGGATGCGCCTGGACTTGGGCGGCATTGCGAAGGGGTACGCGGCCGACGAAGCATTGAAGGTGTTGGCGGCGCACGGCGTGGACTGCGCGATCGTCGTCGCCGGCGGCGACGTGGCCGCCACCCGCCGCCCGCCGCCGGGCCGCGACGGCTGGACGGTCGACATTCAACCGCCCCGACCGAAGAAGGACGACGCGCCCGCCGACGGCGCCGTCGCGCCTCGCGTGCGGTTCGCGGGTGGCGGCGTTTCGACCTCCGGCGACGCCGAGCAGTTCCTGGAACTTGGCGGCGTTCGGTACTCGCATATCGTCGACCCGCGCACCGGTTGGGCCACCACCGACCGCGTGCAGGCCACCGTCGTCGCCCCCGACGCGACCACCTCCGACGCTTTGGCGACGGCCGTCTGCGTCTTGGGGCCGGAAAAAGGGATCGCCGTCGTCGAATCGACGCCCGGCGTCGCCGTTTTGGTTTTGAAGGCGACGCCCGACGGCATTCAGCGTTTCGAGTCGAAACGGTGGAAGGAACTCGCACCGTCGGCGTCCGACGACCCGACAGCGAAGAACGGCCCGTGAGCGACGCACCCCCGCCCACCGCGAAGCGGACGCCGGCCGACTGGCTGGTGTTGTTCGTCGCCACCGGAGGTTTCGCCGCGTCGATTCCACCGTACGTCGCCACGACCGGCGCCTTGTGGGGACTGCCGCTCGCGTGGCTCCTTCATCGCGTCGTCGGCTGGGAAGGATTTCTGCCGGTGCTGGCCTGCCTCTGGATCGTCGGCGTGCCATTGTGCGGCCGGGCCGCTCGGCTGCTGGGCGGCGGCGACCCGCGGGCGGTCACCTACGACGAATACGTCACCGTGCCGCTCGTCTTCTTCGGCGCGCCGTCTTTCGACTGGTCGATTCTCGCGGTCGGTTTCGGTCTGCACCGACTGTTCGACGTCGCCAAACCGTACCCAATTTGTCGCCTGGAGAAACTGCCCGGCGGCTGGGGCGTGATGGCCGACGACTGCTTGGCCGCCGTCTTCGCCCTAGTGGTCATGCACG
>JBOFFD010001180.1:0-3960 GCA_051648425.1 Planctomycetia bacterium | reverse complement strand
CCGCTGCCGTTGACCGCCGGAGAGGTTCATGCCGTATTCGCCGACGACCGTGTCGTAGCCGTCGGGCAGGCGGTCGATGAATTCGTCGGCCGCCGCGGTGCGCGCCGCCCGTCGTATCTCGTCGAGCGAGGCGTCGGGCCGACCGAACGCGATGTTCGACGCCACCGTGTTGGAGAAGAGGAACGTATCCTGAAAAACGACGCCGATCGACCGGCGCAGGTCGTCCAGGTCGAGGCGCTTCAGATCGACGCCGTCGAGCAGCACGCGGCCTTCCGTCGGGTCGTAGAAGCGGGGCGTCAGCGCCGCCAGCGTGGTTTTTCCGGCCCCGGTCGGGCCGACCAGCGCGATCCGTCGCCCCGCCGGCGCCTCGAAGTCGATCCCTTTCAGCACCAGCGGGCCAACAGCGCCGTCGGTTCCGGGATAGGCGAACGACACGTTCTCGAACGTCACCCGGCCGCTCGGCTTGGTCAGTCCCACCGGGTTCGGTGGGCTTTCGATTTCGTTCTTCGCGTCAAGAATTTCAAACACGCGCTCGGCGCCGGTCAGACTCGTCTGAATCGTATTGGTGATGTTGGTGATCTGCGCCACCTGGTTCGCGAATTGGTTCAAGAGTCCGGCGAAGACGTACAACCCTTCCCCCAGCCGCAGTTCCCCGCGCACGGCCAGCCAACCGCCGTACCCTAAGAGGATCATCATGTTCACTTGGGTCAGAAAACCCATGATCGGTTGAAAGAGGCTGATCTTCCAGAAAATGCGTTCCTTCTGCTCGCGCAGCCGTCGGTTGGCCTGCTCGAATTTCTCGATCTCCGTCGCTTCGCGGGCGAAGCCTTTCACCACCGCCACGCCTTGCACGGCTTCGGTGAGCGTCAACACCATGTCGTCGGAGAGTTCGCGGTTCTTCATATAGTCGGGTCTTACGCGGCGGGAAAACCACGCCGACCCCCACCATAAGAACGGGGTGGTGGCGAGGCACGCCAACGTCAGCGTCGCGTGGATGCGCGACATATAAACGATGTACACCACAAGCGACAGCGTCACCGTGATGATTTCAATGAGCACGCCGTCGATGAACATGCGCACGGCCTGGGCGTCGCCGGTGACGCGGTTGATGATGGATCCGCTCTGCCGCGCGTCGAAGAAGCCGAAACTGAGTCGTTGCAGTTTGTCGTAGACGTCGGCGCGCAATTTCACCGCCACGCGGTGGGTGAGGCGTGCGATGGAGATGGCCGTGGCGTATTTCAGAAGGGCGTGCAGCAGGGCGACGACGACCATGCCGCCGGCCAACAGGCCGACGACCGCCATCGGCGGCCAAGACGCCGGCGGCGTCCAACCGAACGGCCAGTTGGGCGGTGCGGCCGATCGGTCGAGGTGGTGGCGCAGCACGTCGATGGCCAGGCCCATCAACCCCAGGCCCGCCAGATTCACGGCGACGACCAACAACTGTTGGGCCACGATGGACGCGCAGGCGACACGGTAACCGGCGGCCAAACCCAACAGGCGGCGAAGCAAGGCGGCGGTCGACGGCGGGACGGAGCGGGGCGCGGGGTCGGGCATGAGAGGATCGAACCTTGACGGCATCCTGCCCGCCGCCGGGGTCCGCCGGCCACCCGCACCCCGTTCAACGAAGGGCGGGCGGGGCGAGGCGTCCATTCGGAAAGTCTAGCAGCACGAACGCGAAAGGACAGCCGCCGCCGGACGTCGATTCGACGTTGAAGATCATGTCGAGTAGCGACGTTGTCGCGGTCTCCGCCTCGTCCTACTATTCAGCGGTCTGTGCGGGCGACGGACTTCATACGCTTCGTCGACCGGATGCCAGTTGGGAGACCGTGGGATTGGCCGCGCACGATTCACCGCTGACTTCTCCGACCACCCGCTCCAGCATGCTCGCCGGCCTGCGCGAACACGACGAAGACCGATGGCGGGACTTCGTCGAGAAGTACGGCCCCGTGTTGGTCCAGTGGAGTCGCAAGGCGGGAGTGTGCGCCGACGACGGAACCTGGCGATCCAGGCCGCAGGCTCGCGGGAACCGGCGGAACCGAGCGGGTCGGCGACGTGGCCCGCAACGGCGATCGAAATCGTCCGCAGCGAGTTTTCGGACGCCCATTGGACAGCCTTCTGGCGCACCGCCGTGGAAGGCCGGTCGGGCAGTGACGTCGCCCGCCGCCTTTGTTGATCACCGTCTCGTCGGTTCTTTAGTTGCCCAACTGTCTTATCGCAAGTTCGTGGTTTCAATGAACGAAACCAAAGGTACTATGTTCCGCCGCCGCATCTTGAGCAAGAAGCGGGATTCGGCTGAGCGGAACGCCGGGAAAACCGCCGCGCCGCGAAGCCCTTGTTCAGACACCAGCCGCGTATTGAGATGCTGTAAGACCGCTCGACTCCGGCCATTATTACGTGGTCGAACGCCGCAGGCGGCGCCTGGAACACCGCCAGCAACTGGAACCTGGGCCGAGTGCCGGGTTCCGGCGACGACGTCGTCATTCCAGACCTCGCCGGCACGCAAACAATCACTTACTCCGCCGCCAGCGGCAGCACCACGATCAACTCGCTCGCCTCGCAGGAAAACTTCACCCTCTCCGGAGGCAGCCTGACCGTCGGCCCGCAGTCGACGCTCTCCATCACCGGATCTTACACGCAGGAAGCGGCCGGCGTCTTTAAGACGGTGGTCGTCGGTCTACCCGCGTCCGGCGACTTCGGCGTGCTGGCCGCCACGGGCGCGGCGTCGCTGGCGGGGACGGTCGAGTTCACGGCCGACAACTTCTTGGTGCCAGGGGAACAGAGTTACTCCGTAATGACGTTCAGCGGCCGGTCGGGCGTGTTCGACGCCGTAACGCCGGCGACCTTCGGTGCGTCTTACACCAATACCACGGCGGTGATCGGCAAGCCGATCCTGCCGTCGACGCTGGCGTCGATCCCGCAGAAGACGGTGGCCGTCGGCGCGACGTTGACCTTCACCGCCTCGGCCGCCGACCTTGACGCCCCGCCGGGAGGGCTGACCTACACGCTGGACCCCGGCGCCCCCGTCGGCGCCACCATCGACCCGGTCACCGGCGTCTTCTCGTTTACGCCCCCCGCGACGCAACGGGTCGGCCTGTTCGTCGTCGGCGTGAGGGTTTCCGACGGCTCGTCCGCGGCCTTCACGAATTTCGTCTTGACCGTTACTCCCGGAACGCCCGGAACGGCAGGCGAGCCAGGGGCGCCAGGAACGCCGGGAGGTGATCCGAACGTACCCGCTCCGGCGGCGAACACCGCGCCAAGCTTCGGGGCGGGTCGACCGAAACCAATCGGCGTGACCGGTCGAAACGGAGTGCAACTGAGGTTGCTGCTCGTCGGGGCGGCCGACACGGAACAATCGACTCTGGGGGCGGCGGTGGTCGGACTGGCCAACCGGGGCAAGGGGAAATGGCAATTCCGGACCACCGGCGGCTGGAAGACGATCACGGGGCGGGTGTCGGACCGGCGGGCGCTGCTGCTGCCGCCGACAGCCCGGCTGAGGTTTGTGCCGAACGCCGGCGTATCGCCGGGGCGGCTGCGGATTCGGTTGCCGGGCGTGGGACCAAACGGTGGGAACCGCAGGCCGCTTCGCCGCCGCAACGCTGTTCGGCGGGACGTCGGCCTTCGGAGCCGCCGTGCGGACGGTGTCGACGACGGTTGCGCGATCGGCGGATGCCAGCCCACGAAGGTTCGAGTCGGCGGCCGTCGGCACGACGCCCTCGCCTTGTCCGCGGCGGCGTTGGACCATCTCTTTGGACGTTCGGTCGACAACTGACCGGGCGGCGGCGATCACGGCGGAACCGTCGGCGCCGCCGCTGAAATAAATCTAGGTGATTAGGGATTTTCTAGGGCAGCCGTCCTTTGAGGAGATTGGGTTTGTACAGCCTGTCGAACAGGATGCTGAACAGATGGTCGTCGCGGTGATTGTATCGGAACTCGTACTCGGCCAAGTACACCGGAAAGTTC
>JBOFFD010001179.1:0-3344 GCA_051648425.1 Planctomycetia bacterium | reverse complement strand
CGCCGTTGGCGATGGCGGCCTGCACCGTTCCCATCAAGATGTTCGTGTATTTCGAGCTGCCGACCGTCACTTTGCTGACCATCAGCGTCACCGGCCGCACCTGCACGTCGCTGTTCAGGATGGCGAACACCTTCGTGTGACCTTTGACTTGGTCGCCCGCCAAGGTCGCCAGCGCGGTTCCGACCGGGCCGTCCAGCTCGCCGATCACCACCTCCGGTTCCGCGCACACGTAGTCGTGGTCGCCTTCCACCAAAGCTTCGCCGGTCCGTAGAATGATTCGAGCGCTCATGAGCGACTTCCTGTTTGAAAAGCAGTGCAAGGAACCTCGGACGAAAACGGAATTTATCGGCGGCGACGGTCAAGGAAAGAGTTCGCCCGGCGGCGCCGAGTCCATCTTTGAAGGGCGAAGCGCGTTCCGGAGGAAAAATGAACGGGTCGCCGCGTAAATCGTTTCGGTGGTCGGGAAGAATTTCGACCCCCGCTTGAAATTGGGGCGTCGTCCCCTTACCGTGTCGTGGACCCCCCGAATGGGCGTGGTCGACTTCAAGCGAACCGCAATCCAATGAGAGGGTCGGCGGCCGTGGCGAAAGTCAAATCATGGAAGTTCGACGAGGCCGGCGCGCCGTCGTTTCCCGCGGAATTCGACATCACTCAACGCGCCGTCTTACAAGTCACCGACATTAAGACGAACCGAAACAAGTACTACGCCATCGAACTGCACGCGGCGGGCGCGGGCGCGAAGTCGACCTTCCGCGTCTTTACCCACTATGGCCGCACCGACGACTTGGAAACCAACCCCGAAAGCGGTCAGAAAGAGTGCCGCTACTTCGACGCCGCCCACGAGGCCGACGCATGCTACCAGTCGATCTTCCGCGAGAAGACTTCCACCGCCAAGGGATACAAGGAAGTCTCGCTGGCCTCGACCAAGATCGGCTCGACGAAGGCCCGCGGGACCAGCGCCGGCGAAGTCGACGCCAAAACCTTGGGCCGCATTCAGGCCGCCGCCGACGAACCGCCGCCGCCCGTAAGCACTCTGGAACCCGGCATTCAGGAACTCGTCAAATACATCTACGCCGAGGCGACTCACTCGCTGACCAACACCGTCGCCGCCAAAATCACCGCGAACGGCATCGAGACGCCGCTCGGCGTCTTAACCCTCGGTCAGATTGAAAAAGGCGAAAAAATTCTCGAAGAACTGTACGCCCTGTTCGAGAAGAAAACCGCCAAGAACCGCGACGATCGGATGGAGTCGCTCTCCGGCGATTTCTACACCACCATTCCGCACCGCATCGGCCGCACTCGCGCCGCCGTCGCCGACGCCGTCATCAACACCGTCGATTCCTTCGAGCAGAAACAGCAGACTCTGCAGCTCATGAAAGACATGCTGCAGGTCAACGGCGAGAAGGGGAGCGTCCTTTTCGACGAGAAGGTCGACGCGCAGTACTCCGCCCTCGACTGCAACGTCGGCTGGTTGGACCACGGCGACGCCGAATATAAGACGATCGAAAAGCACGTCGTCGACAGTCAGATCAAATCGAAGTCGATCAAAGTCAAAAACATCTTCAAGGTCCGCCGCGACGCCGAATGGTCGAATTTCGACGAAACGATCGACGACCAACGGCTGTTGTTCCACGGCTCGCGGATTCAGAACTGGGTCGGAATCCTGTCACGCGGCATTCTTATGCCGAAGATCGTGGTCAGCATGGGCGTCAAACGCACCGACGCCGGCTGGCTCGGCCACGGCATCTATTTCGGCGACGCCGCCTGCACCAGCGCCTTCTACACCACGCCCGGCCGGGGCCGCAACACCCGCCTCATGGCGGTCTGCCGCGTCGCGCTCGGCAAAATGAAAGACTACACCGCGATCACCTACGGCCTGTCGGAGCCGCCGGCGGGCTACCAGAGCTGCCACGGCGTCCGCGCGACGAAAGGTCTGACGTCGCAGTTCGCCGACGACGAGTACGTCATCTACGATTCCAAGCAGTACCGCATCGAATACCTCGTCGAATTAACGGTGTAAGTCGGTCGAACTCACATCGTCCGAGGGGAGGGTCCGCCATGATGGTTCGGGTGCGATTGGTCGACGTGAATCCGAAGATGATCGCCGCTTGGCGCGCGACGTTCGAGGAGGAGTCGGAGGTCGAAATCGTCCACGGCTCGATGCTGGAGCAGGAGGCGGGGGCGTGGGTGTCGCCGACCAACAGCATGGGGAACATGGACGGCGGCCTCGACGCGAAGATCAAGGGGTTCTTCGGCCCTAAGATCGAAACCCGTCTGAAACAAGAGATCGCGCGGCGCTATCAGGGCCTGTTGCCGATCGGCCACGCCGTCGCCACCCGCACCGGCGAAAAGACGCCCGCCTTCGTCATTTCGACCCCCACGATGACCGGTTCGTCGGAGGACATCAGCGCGACCATGAACGTGGCGTTGGCGTGCGCCGCCGCCTTCCAGGCCGTGCATATGCAGAATCGGCTGGAACCGGGCAGCATCGAATCGATCGCCTTGCCGGGCCTCGGCGCCAACACCGGCCGGGTTCCGGTGGAAATCTGCGCCGATCTGATGTGGACTGGTTACAGTCTGTTCCGTCGACGCGAATTCGACGACTTCGCCGCCATGAAGGAGGCCTTGGAACAGGAGCTCGGCCCGTTGGATTCGCCGGGCATGAAGACGAAAACCACTCTCAAGCCGTGGGCCGGTTCGACGCCGAACGCCCCGGCCGCCCCTAGTAAGACCGAGGACGTCGATTTCGACGACTTCGGCGACGACGATGATTCCAGCGACGACGAATAAGACGGTGCGGGGGAGTGTAAGACGATGGCGGGCCTCGACGACGATTTGGCGCGATTGAAACATGCCGATTCCGCGGTTCGCGCGAGGACGGCGCTGCGTCTGGGCCGCCGTCGGCTGGGGCAGGCCGTGGAACCTTTGTTGGCGGCGGCCGCCACCGCCGTCGACGACGTCTGCTCCATCATGGACTCGCTGGGGGCGATCGGCGACGTTCGGGCGGTCCCCTACCTTCGGCAGCAGGCCGCCCGCAGTCTTCTTTCCCGTCGGCGTTCCGCGGTCGAAGCGCTTCGCCGAATCGGCGACACGGAATCAGTGGCCGACGTCGACAAGAAGTCGTTGGAACGGCTGCCGGCGCCGATCGCCGACGCCGTCCGCAACGGATCTCTCCAAAACCTTCAGACGGCCGCCGTCGAGTTCTTAATGAAAGAACCGAAACAGGCCGGCTTGTTGTGGGACGGCCTCTACGAACAGGCTTCCGACGTCGCTCTCGAATTCGTCCGTGCGGGTCTTAAAGACGGGCCGTTCGCGGTTCCGTTCGTCTGGCGATACGTGAAAAG
>JBOFFD010001178.1:0-1561 GCA_051648425.1 Planctomycetia bacterium | reverse complement strand
AGAGGACGAACCGGACGTCGACCAACGCGCCTTCCGAGCCGGCTTCGGTTAGACGGGCGCGGACGGTTTCGAGCGCGATGGGGGCCGCCCGGTTGATGGGGAAGCCGTAGGCGCCGGTGCTCAGGGACGGGATGGCGAGGGACCGGAACCGCTGTTCGCCGGCGAGGCGCAGAATGGACCGGTAGGCGGCGGCGAGCAGTTCGTCGGCCTGTGCGGGCGGGTAGTCGTCGTAGATGGGGCCGACCGCGTGGATGACGTGTGCCGCCGGCAGCCAGCCGCCGGTGGTGAGCATGGCGCCACCCACCGTGCATTCGCCGTGGCCGGCGACCCACACGGCGCACTGCTCGGCGACTTCGGGGCCGGCGGCGCGATGGATCGCGCCGCAGACGCCCCCGCCCGCCCACAGGTTGCTGTTGGCGGCGTTCACCACCGCGTCGACCGCTTCTTGTGCGACGTCGCCGCGGTGCAGGCGGATCGCGCACGGCCCGAACCAGGCGTCGGGCGGCGTTGGGTCGTCCATGGCGTCAGCTCGAAAGTTCGACCGTCCAGTAAGCGTTGTCGAGGAACGCCTTCCAAGACTGGTACTTGGTGTTGCCCAGTTTGATGTTCACCAGCGGGTTGGTGGCGGGCCGAATCGGCTTCTTCACCAACTTCATGGCAGCCTGGTCGGGCGTCCGGCCCCCCTTGCGGGCGTTGCACGACAAACAGGCGCAGACGATGTTCTCCCACGTCGCCCGCCCTCCCTGCGACCGCGGCGTGACGTGGTCCAGGCTGAGGTCGGTCGTCGCGAACCGTTTGCCGCAGTATTGACAGCGGTTTGAGTCGCGCGCGAAAATGTTGCGGCGGTTGAACTTCACCGTCTGTCGCGGCAGCCGTTCGTAACGCAGGAGTCGAATGATGCGCGGGGCTTGAATGTCGAACGACACGGTCCGCACCCAGTCGTGTTCCCCTTCATCCTTGAACTGACGCCGCAGGAAGCTGAGATCGCGCCACGATTCGAAATCGTAGCTCGACCACTGTCCGTCGTCCTCGATGCTGACGACTTCCGCAAGCTCTTTGCAGAGAAGAACGAAAGCGCGACGCACGGGGATGATGTGGACGGCCATGTAAAGCTTGTTGAGAACCAACACGCTTAGGTCGAGACTGGTGGAGGCGGTGGTAGAACTCATCCGCGAGCGAACCCCCGGGGTGAAGAAACCGGCTTCCGGAGCAACCATCTTTGCAGAATTCACGCCGCCGTTTCAAGTTAAGCTCTCATGAAGCTTAGCGCTCACGCTGGAAAAACCGGCTCGTCGGCTTCCGCGCCGCCGCAGCGGCACTGTTTCGACGGTGTTCCACCCCTTGTGGTTCACGGTGCGAGACGCCGCGCGACTGTTCGACGGTGGGACTCAGGGCGGCGACGCCCTGGTCGGCCGATGGAAATTTCATTCGGCGAACTGCAATAAAACCACCGGCGGCCGCGTTCTCTTTCACGAAGATCGACGGGGATCGACGACCGATCCGGAAAACGGCGAGGACGCGAAGTGACGGATCGCGAGCGAGTGACGCGCTGGGTGCGCGA
>JBOFFD010001177.1:0-1543 GCA_051648425.1 Planctomycetia bacterium | reverse complement strand
GGCGCGGGTTCCGTTTCGCTTTCCCCGTGGCGACCGTGCAGCGCGACCTCGATTGGCAGTTCGTCGACGGCCCCGGCCCGTACACGCTGCAAAAACCGTCGCGCGGCCCGTTGCCGACGGTGCGCGCGCCGCGGTCCGTGAGTGGTATGGCGCCGTGGCTTGCCGCGCTGGCGGTGGCGGCCGGTGCGGCGGGCGCCTGGGTTGGTTGGTCGTTGGAATCGAACAAGGCCGCCGAGTTCGCGGCGACCGCCGACCGGCTGCAAGGCGAATTGAACGAAGCGCGGGTCTTGGCGGCGCACTCCGACGCCGCCGCCAAGACCGCCGTCGCCGACGCCCGGTCGATGGAAACCGCGGTCGACGGCGTGCGGGCGCGGTTGGCGGAACTGGTCGACGCGCGAACCGCGAACGCCAACCGGCCGCCCCCCGCCGACGAACTACGCCGTCGGTTGCAGGTGGTGCGCGTGCTGCTGCGTCCGGGAGCCCCGTTGGGCGAACAGGTCCGCAAGGGTCTGGAAGGCTGGACGGCCGCCGAGCGGCTGCCGCCGTCTCGCTTCGACGTCCCGCCGGTCACGGCGGCCGAACGTCCGCCGCTCGACGAGGAAACGACCCGTCTGCGGCTGGAACTCGAACGGCTGAAAGAGCAGTTGGAACAGACGATCGAACGGTTGACGCCCCCCGGCGCGCCGTGACGGTCGACGTCTACACTACACCGACGGTGAAGCTCGGCCCGGACCGGACCCGGGGTCGAAAGCGCGCGCCGCCCAAGAAGGCGAATGGACGATGGTTTCAAACGGACGGCCGACGGTCACGCTGGGCGGCCACTATCTTTGGACCGACGTCTTCCGCTTCCCCGGCTGGCGCATCCAGGAAAACCCGGTCTCGAAACGCTGCCGACTGCTCGACGACTGGGAACGCTGCCACCGCGTCGGCAGTGAAACGGATTGCCTGGAGCACTTCAACCGGCTGCGTGGGACGGCGGGTTGGACCGTCCCTGAGAAGCCGGCGGTCGTGCTGCTGCACGGCATCTGCCGCGACCGGCTGAGCATGACCTGGATGGCGCGGCGGTTGCAATCGGTCGGCTATCAGACGTACTGCCTGGGCTACGCCAGCACGCGGGCGCCGATCGAAGACCACGCCGTCGCGTTGCACCGGGTGGTGTCGCGGCTGGAGAATGCGACCCGAATCCACTTCGTGGTCCACAGTATGGGGGGTTTGGTCGTCCGCCGGTACCTGCAAGACCATCAAGACCCGCGGCTGGGTCGGCTCGTCATGCTGGGGACGCCGAACCTGGGGGCCGAGAAGGCCGACCGGCTTCACCAGTGGCGACTGTTCCAAGGCTTGTTCGGGGCGGCGGGTCGGCAGTTGTGTACGCCGGCCGTCGACGGGGGAATCTCGGCCAAACTACCGAACCGCGCGATGATGGAAACCGGGGTCGTCGCCGGCGCCCGCGGCGACGGCAACGGTTGGAGCACCATGATTCCCGGCGACGACGACGGCACCGTGACCGTCGCCAGCACCCGCCTACCGGGGTCGGCCGACTTCG
>JBOFFD010001176.1:0-1556 GCA_051648425.1 Planctomycetia bacterium | reverse complement strand
GAGGCGGACCCAAACTGACGCCCGGATTCGAGATCCCAGCGAAGTGCGGTCTCGCCCCGAGTCGGCATCGGCTTCCGCCACCCACTGGAGAATGGGTCCCAGGCGGATAATGGAATATACCAGCGAAGGTCCGAACGGGGCGACTCGCTGCGACGAATCCGGAAACCGGGCTGGACGGTCGCCACGTCCGGACCGTCGCTGACGCTTCGGGCTCTGACGGAGTCGCCGCGAGTCGTCGTCCACCGCTCGAACAACGGCGCGGATTCAGTTCTCCGTCGCCGTGTTTTTCAGCGCCTTCCGCACCCGCCCTAAAAACTGTAGCGGCGACAACACTTCCAACGCCCCGTCCTCCTTCTCGACGACGTAGGTCAAATGCTGAAAGGCTTCGCCTTCGGTATGAAGCGGCTGCCCGGCGGGGGTGAACGTAACCGACGTGCCGTCGGCGAAAGGAAGAATGACCAATTGTGGATCGCCGGTGGATAGATCCCAAATGCGAAACGTTCCGTCGAACCCACCGCTGCCGACGGTTTTGCCGTCGCGCGTGGCGTCGATGCAGAAGACCGCGCCGCGATGACCAGTGTACGTTTTCGTCGCACCGCCTTGAAATTCGATTTTCACTGCGCCGGTACCCTGCGCGAAGACGACGCTTTCCGCTCCAAGCTATAACGCAGGCTCCATCGCGGGTAAGCGGGAACGCTCCATAAACTCTTTCATCTTAGCGTCCTCCCGTCCTCCTTGAGTAATTTATCTGTTGCAACATCGGTCGTCATGTAATATATCATGGCGGTCGCCGACGAGGCGTGGTCCGAAGTTCGTGGATGGAACGGGAGGTTTCGCTTGAAGAGTTTGGGAATCGACTTGGGGTTGCTTTTGATTCGGCTGATGGTCGGGTGGGTGTTCGTTTTCCATGGGGCGCAGAAGGTGTTCGGGGTGTTCGAGGGGCCGGGGATCGCGAAGTTCGCCGACGCGCTGGCGTCGATGGGCGTGCCGAACCACGAGCCGATGGCGTACGCGGCGGCGTTCGCGGAACTGTTGGGGGGCGTTTCCTTGATTCTGGGGTTCGCGACGCGGCTGTTCGCCGTGCCGCTGATGGTGACGATGCTGGTCGCGGCGTTCGTGGCGCACGGGAAGGCGTTTTCGTTGCAGGCGGGCGGCATGGAGTACGCCTTGACGCTGGCGGTGGTCTCGGCGGCGTTCATTCTGACGGGGCCGGGGCGGTTCTCGGTCGACGTGCTGGCGTTCGTGCGGCGGGCGACGACCCCCGCGCCGCGGCCGGCGGACTGACGCCGGCGGGCGGTCCGCCCTTGTAAATCGTCCGGCCGTCGACCCTTCCGGCGACCCTTTCTATGATGCACACGAAACGACCTTTCGGCCCGGACGGGCGAGCGGGGTCGGCGCTTCGTGGGTTTGAGGGAGAGCGGCACATGGGCCTGGAGATTTCGGCGGTTCGCGGTCGGCAGATTCTCGATTCGCGGGGCAACCCGACGGTCGAGGCGGACGTCGTGTTGAACGACGGCACCGTCGGTCGGGCGGCCGTTCCCAGCGGCGCCAGCACC
>JBOFFD010001175.1:0-2130 GCA_051648425.1 Planctomycetia bacterium | reverse complement strand
CCGCCTTCAGCACGCCTAACGGCAGGGTGACGATGCAGCGGTCGGCGCGGTACTTCCGCTCGCTCGTCGAAACCTCCACGCCGCCGGCCGCCACCTTCACCTCGCGCACGACCTGCCGCAGCCGCACGTCGAGATCCCGCGCCAGCGACACCGGCAGTTGGTCGTACCCTTCGGGAAAGACGACTTCGTCCCCCTCGAACTCTTCGTCTTGGTCGTACCCGGAAAGCGACAAGCGGTCGGGGTCTTCGCCGATCGACAGGTCAAGTTCGGAATAGACCTGGGAGCTGGTCGCCGCCCGTTCCTCTTCGGGAACCTCGGCCAACAGGTCGGGCAGGACGTCCCCGATCGATTCGTCGCGGTCGGCCTGCTCGCCGGCGGAGCGAATCCGGCCGAGAATGCGGTTGCCGTTGCGACGGCTGCGTGACAGCGCCGGGCCGGCGATCGGTCGGCCGTCGGCGTCGAAGAGCAGGCGGGCGTCGAAGTCGGTGACGGCGGTGCGGGCGCCGCGGTCGGCCGCCAGCTTCGTCACCGGGTTGCCCTCGACCCCGTGGATCCAACTGGCGCCGAGGTCGATCGGCGTTCCCAACCGTCGATCGGTGTGGATGCGGCCGCCGACGCGGTCGCGGGCTTCAAGGACGGTGACTTCGTAGCCGTCGCGGACGAGCGCGGTCGCCGCCGCCAACCCCGCGATGCCCGCGCCGACGATCAAAACGTCGACGCGGTCCGCTTGCGCCCGGGCGCCGGCCGAACCGAAGCCGGTCGCCGCCGTCGCCAACAAAAACCGCCGCCGTGTCATCGGAACGTCTCGATTCCGCTGGAGGAAAGTCGGGTCGGGCTTCGTCGAGTGTACCGCTGGAAGTCGGCGAATCAACGATCCATATCAGGGCGTTTTCGTTAATGACTGTCAGTTTGATCTTTGCGCCGAGGACGGCGGCCGGCGGACCGATCGTCCATCAGAGCCCGAAGCGTCAGTGACTATATGGCTTGTCAAGGATCCTTTTTAGCAAACGGCGTTTGCGGTTGGTCGGTAGGGCGTCTTGTCGCGCAGCAGGGCGTTGGCCAGCACCAGGATCTTCCGCGCCACGGCGACCACCGCCACCTTCGACGCCTTCCCCCGCGCCTTCAGCGACGCGTAGTGCGCCTTCATCGCCGGGCAGTGGCGGACCGCCGCCACCGCGGCTTGGTACAACCCCAGCCGCACTTTGCTCCGACCCCCCCCGGATGCATCGCCGGCCCTGGTGCTTGCCGCTGTCGTCGTTGAAGGGCGCCAGACCCGCCAACGCCGAGATCTCCCTGCGATTGCAACGACCCAATTCGGGCAGGTGCGCCAGGCAGGTCCGCCAGGCAGGTCCGCGACACCTGCGGCCCGATCCCCGTGATCGACTGCAGGATCGCGTCCTGCTCGCGGAACGACTCCGACGCCGCGATTAGATCGTCCATCCGGCCCTCCAGATCCGCGATCTGCCGCCGCAGATGGTCGACGTGCTCGTCGATGCTCTCAAGGACCTTCGGCGAGCCGCCCGCGACCGCGGCGTGGCGATGACTGCGGCGTCGAGGGCGTCGGTCTTGGCCAGGAGGTTCATGCCTTTGGCGAAGTCGCGGACCTGGCGGGCGTTGACGACGACGGCGGGCAGGTTCTCGGCGAGCAGGGCGGCCAGGGCGGCCAGCGCGGCCTTCTGGTAGGGTCCGGTCGATTCGAAGACGATCCGTTCGGGCGAATGGGCGCGGACCCAGGCGACGAGTCGGGCGACGCCGTCGGGGGTGTTGTCGAACCGTCGGCGTTGGTCGAGGGGCCGAACGTAGGCGTCGAGGTGTTCCTTGGAGACGTCGACGCCGATGAAGAGGAGGCTCATGAGTCGAGTTCCCGGAGAAGGGGAAGAGAGCGGAAGAGAGCGACGCCGACGACCGTCCTGTTCCGGCTGGTGAATGCGAAACGCCGGCGAAGGCGAAACGCTTTCCTGTGACTCTTCGAACGGAGGACGGCCGACCTCGAGGCGGACCCAAACTGACGCCCGGATTCGAGATCCCAGCGAAGTGCGGTCTCGCCCCGAGTCGGCATCGGCTTCCGCCACCCACTGGAGAATGGGTCCCAGGCGGATAATGGAATATACCAGCGAAGGTCCGAACGGG
>JBOFFD010001174.1:0-4130 GCA_051648425.1 Planctomycetia bacterium | reverse complement strand
TTTTTCGTTGCACGGTTACAGTTAGACGGGGGTCGTCGCGGTGGACGAGACCCAGCGGAATTAAGAGCCGCAGGTCGTCGACGCCCGCCGTCGTCACTTGAATCTTATTGCCGTCGTCGGCCGACGCTTCGATCTTAGCGGGTTTCACTTTTCCGCGGTTGTACAAGGAGGGCGGCACCGTCGCGTTGGGCAGGAACGAGGCGATTTCGCACCAGTAGAACCGGCGGTCGCCCAGCCGGGCGGAGACCGCCTGGAACGCGGCGGGAGCGGCCGGCCGGCGCTGACGGTTCATCCAATCGAAGAGCGACGGCAGTTCGTCGGAAAACAGCTCGCGGCCGCGCCCGGGATACTCGACGTACAGCGCCGGCAGGTTCTCGTTGAAGTAGCGGGTGAACTGGGCGGCGGTGGTCGGCGGGTTGGCGCCGTTGGCGGCCCCTTCGACGGCGTAGACCGGCAGCAGGCCGAGGTTCGGCCAGTAGCGGGCGCAGTAGAAGAGCGGCGATGCGGTGAACGGGGCGAGGCCGGCCCATTCGTCGGGGTGGGCCATGCCGACGTCCCACGCCGCCACGCCGCCGATGTCGTGGCCGTGCAGGAAGACGCGGTCGGCGTCGACGGCGAACCGCTTCCGCGCCGCGGCGACCGCCGCCAGGATTCGCGCGTGTTCGTCGTCGGAGAACTCGTAGCCCCGGCCGACGTCTGCCCGCCATTCCGGCGCGACCACGATGAACCCCCAGGCGGCGGCGTCGGCCCGCCACCATTCGCACTGCTCCAAGGGCGGCTGCAACAGGCCGGCGAGCGTGACCACGGTCGGGTAGGCGCGATACGGGTCGTAATCGGGCGGCAGGTAGACGTGCAGCTTCACGCCGACGGCCGGACTTTCCGGGTCGTCGACCACGACGGTGTGGACGGCGTCGGGTTTGGCATTGGTCGGCGGGGCCGGCAGGTGTTCAACCAGCCGGGCCATCAGGTCGCCGGTCGGTTCCAACACCAACAGTTCGTTCAGCCGTTGCTCGTAGGCGGCGGGGGTGGTCGCCGCCAGCATCCGTCGGGCGGTCTCGCGCATCTTCCAGAAGCGGGCGGCGTCGGTCGGTTCCTGCGTCGCCAACTCCGTTCCGGCGCACCAGCCGCCGACGACCAAGGCGGCCAGCGACGCCGGCTTGACGGCCGGTTGATCGGCCAGGGCCAGCGCCGGCGCCAGCCGGCCGACGGTCGTCGGCGATAAGCCTTCGGCGGCCGCCTGCAACCCCGGCAGCAGTTCCGACGGCGCGAGGGCGGGGGCTTGCAACCGGGCGACCAGCGCGCGGGCGGCATTCAGCGTCGCGGCGGCGGCCTGGTCGGCGGCGACCGCCTCCTTCACCCGCGGGACGACGTCCGCTGGTGGTTGCCGGGCGGCCAGGCTCGTCAGCAGTTGCGTCGCCCGCTTCCCCTGGCCGGCGGCGCGCGCCCGCTCGGCCAGTTTCATCGCGTGCAACGCCAGTCGGCGTTCCAGCCGCTCCTTCAATTCAACGGCCTGTTTGGCGAGGTCGGCGTCGAGCGGCGTCGCGCCCTCGGCCGCACCTTCGGAGACGCTTTGCAGGGCGGCGGCGGCGGCGTCGAAGCGCTCGGCCTGCAACCAAAACTGCACCACCTTCAGCGTCGCGGCCGGGCCGTCGTCCTTCAGCGTCGGCAGCATCGCCTGCAACTGCTCGGTGGTCAGTTGCCGCAACGCCAGCCGCGACTGCATCGGCTTGTTGATGCCAACGACCTGCACGTGGGTCGGGTAGATTTCGCTGATTCCCTGGTAGACGATCGTCTCGCGCTGGGCCTCGTCCTTCAAAGCGAGCGTGCGGCGGCCGAAGGCGTCGAACGGCGTGACGCGGGAAATGCGGTCCATCGAACCGGGGCCGGAGCCGCGTTTGGCGGCGGTCTGGGCCAGCGGAAAGATTTGCGGCGGTTCCAGATCGAGGCCCGATTCGGGCTTTAAGACACGCCCGGCCCCAAGATAGACCACGCGCGGCCCGGACACGATCGACAGCCGATTGCCCTCCAGCGTCAGGTCGCCGACGATCTCAAAACCGTCCTTGAGCAGCACGCGGTCGGCGGCGACGGCCGGCGTCAAAGCGGCGGCGACGAACGCGACAGCCAAGAGTCCAACCAAAATCCGCAGGGCCGAACGGCGCGGTCCGGCGCGGCGACTGGGAAAACGGCGGCGCATGAGTCATCCTCTCGCGGGCGGCGCGGCGGTTCGACGGGTGAATTTCTCCTACCAACTTCTCCCAGTGTAGCAGTGTGGGAAGGGAAGGACCGCCGGCGACCTGGCGCGCCGCCGGAAGTAGGCACGGTGACGCTTCCTGCTTGTGGCGCGGGCCCCGCCTGCATGAAACCTTTTCGCCCCAACGGCTTACCGGTTCGTGCAGGCGGGACGCCCAATGGTGCTTACTTTAGCCAACAGGCGGATGTCTGTAGGGCTTCAAGTGCTGTTTTGAAGCCAAAATTGGTGTTGAAAGGGCTGTAAACCGCCATCTCAGGCTCATTGATCGCTCTGACAAAACCTAAAGTAAGCACCATTGGGCGGGACGCCCGCACCACAACGAGGCCGGTTGCGGTGGATCGTCGCGGCGGGCGCGGTTTCGCTCAGGGTGGCGAACAATCTGATCGGTCGACTGTCTCGTAAGTGAACAGGGCGGCTGGTGGAAGCGCAATGATCGATATGTCGAGCATTGTCGTGTCCAGAAGAGACGGTTGAACGATTTGACGGATTTCGCCTCCGCCCCGCTCTGACCTTGTAACCTCCCGAAAGGAGCCGGCCGGTGGTTTTTGATGGTTTTTTCCGACGGACGGCCTTCGTAGACGGTGGAAAGAGGAAGGAATCGGCGGGGATCGGCAGGCAGAGACTTTGTCGCAGGTGAACGATTTGAACGAAACGCCCCAGCGTGGAACTTGAAAATCCGAAAATAGGGGCATATGCTAACGGTGTGACCGTTTTGCCTGATTTGGTGCGTTCGGTGTCCGCGGCTACCTTTCGACCGTTCTTCGGTCGATCGCCGTGAGTGATAGACCCAGGATGGGGCCGACACATCTCGACCAAGCGCAGCATGGAATGAGGTGAGCAATGGTGCCTCGGAAAACGAAGTCGGAAACGACCCCTCGGCCCAGCCGGAAATCGGAACGAGCCGAAGCGAGCTCGCGGACGAAGACAGGTCGCGCGGAATCGCGTGCTAAAGTCGAGACTTCCCCGGTCGTGGTCGAAACGAAGCCGGCCCACCGTTCCGTCGCCGCCAAGTCGGTCAAGTCGAAGAAGGTCGCTCCGCCGGCCGTCGAGACGCCCGTCGCCGTCGTTGAAAAGACAGTCCGCCGCGGTCGCCGCAAGGCGGAGAAGCCGGTCGTGGAAGTGTCGGCGACGACGCTGGAACCGACCACCGAAGCCGTGAAGCCGCCGGTCGAACCGACCGCCTTGGCCATCGCGGTGGCCGCCGCCTTGGAACGCAGCATGGCCATGACGGCGCCCCGCAGCCTGGTGCAGGCGAACGGCCAGCCGGTGAAGGCGCCGAACGCCCGATCCTCGCAGCCGGCGGTCGACGGCGGCCGAATGGTGGAATACGTGGTCGACCCGACGTTCGCCGACCCGACGGCCGTGCAAGAATACCTCGGCGTCGTTCCGGTCGATTCGATCGGCGGCGATGAAATCCCGGCGGCGGCAGCTTCGGGCCGCAACTGGCTGCCGGCCCTTAGTCAGTACTGCGAAACACCGCTGCTGACTCGTCACGAAGAAGTCTTTCTGTTTCGGCAGATGAACTTTCTGAAGCACTACGCCGCCCTGCGGCGCGACGCCGGGGCGCCAATCCGCGACGTGGCCGAGCTGCTGCGGCGGGCCGACCGGGTTCGCAACCGGCTCATTCAGACCAACCTGCGGCTGGTGGTGAGCGTCGCCAAGCGGTACGTCAACGACACCAACCGCTTCGACGAACTCCTCAGCGAAGGGATCGTGCATCTGATCCGGGCGATCGAAAAGTTCGATTGCTCACGCGGCTTCCGGTTCAGCACCTACGCCACCCGGACGTTGCAGAACAACCTGAACCACCTGATGGCGCAGCGACGCCGGCAGCAGAAGCATTTCGTTCCCGGCGAGGAATGGGTGCTGGACGAAACGG
>JBOFFD010001173.1:0-2352 GCA_051648425.1 Planctomycetia bacterium | reverse complement strand
GACGTAATAATGTCCTCACATCTTGATAGTCCATGAAGACCGAGCGTGCTGTCGCTCCGAAATCAGTCCAAGTTGAAAAGTTGGTTCGGTCGGCATCCTTACCAACGATCTCGGACGCCTGACGCCGCCTTATACGGGACAACGCCAGAATGGAGGTCCAGCAGACTCCAAAACTTAATCTGACAATCAAACTGCCTTACTGAGGCTGAGACCGCGGCACACCGAACATGCATCCCATGGGCTGGATGAAGACGGTGTCGCACCGGAGTTGTGAGAAGTTGGGTCCAGTCTGTTCGCACAGCCCAAGAATCCTGTCCCCGCACGGTGCGGCGGGAGCTTCCGTCACCATATTCCACCACCAAATCCAAACAGGGGAAAGCGCATTGCCAGAGTCGCTGATGGAGCAGTATTCGCAGTCACCCCCCGGGTCGCTACAACTGATCGCGCCATTCGTAGAGGCGCAGCCGTAAGATTCACCAGAAACAGTATGGGTGTTACCGAACGACAAGCCACCCAAGCTCAGGTCGCATGCAGAAGAAGATTCCGCCTTTAGACTGGCGAAGGCGAGCAGAGCCGAAAGGCTGCATCCGATCAAGACGACTTTCATGGTAGACCCTTTCCAAAAAAGACTTTCAAGGTTGAGGCGTTTCAAGGAGCGAGGACGATTTCACCGCCGTCGCGCGTCGAATAGGCGCGCCAGACGCCGAGGTCGATCGTGTCGGACACGGAGCTGACGCGGCCGTCGGCGCAGGCGATGTTGACGATGCCGCCGTGGAACGACCGCGCGCCGACTGCGCCGACGGGCGGCGCCGCACCGAAATACAAGCAGTCTTTCGCGACGTCATTGGGACGCAAGGCGTGATTGTACAGCGTCATGTGTAGGCCGGTGGATATCCACCGCCGCCCCGAATGCGCATGCACACCGACCTTGTCGTCATCCATCAACGACAACGATTGACAAACCTTTTCCGCTTCGATGGCATCGTGCGGCATCAATCCGCCAGGGATGCCAAGAATCTCCCGCGAGGAGACGATCTTCTGAGCCGTCGCGCCGGGGCCGATCGTCCGCTCGGAAAACATCGACGTCGACGCCAGTCCATCGTAGACATGTGAAAACGACACGGGCGTGACGTAGTTGCCGGCGAAAATTCCGTTGACCGAGTCTGGAAATTCCAACGTTCGATCCCAGTACGGACCCACGCCCCAACAACCGCGGTAATTGGTCGCCCCGAGATAGGCGGCGGGGTTCCGGTCGCCTGGACATAGAAAGACAGAGACGGCGGTGTTCGACGCTGTCGATTGGGCTTGCCATTCGGCGACCGGCGAAGCTTCGACGGCGGGCAGCCGGATTCTAAAATTCAGATTATCGTACAATTCGGAACTGCCGACGAAAGGAAGCAGTTGGGCGTGGATCGACCAATAGGCATTACGGTCGAAGTGGTTTTCTGGCGCTCCTGGAGCAACCCAGCCAGGCAGCATCGTGTATGCTTCATGGTATTGGTGGGCGCCACCGGCAAGCTGTCTAAGGTTGTTTTGGCACGACGCAGAGTTCGCCCTCGACCGCGCCTCTTGAATCGCCGGCAGCAGCAAGGCGGCCACCAGCAAAACAATCCCAGTCACAACGAAAAGTTCGACCGCTGTAAAGCCTTTCGCTCTGTTCATTTTTTATGCTCCGCTTTCGTCGTCTTCGTCGTGCCGCCGACCACCGTCACGCCGACGCTTCCCAAAGAAGTCTTGATCCGAAAGGTCTTGGCGGCCAGCGGTTTGTCGAAAACCGTCTCCAATGCGGCGACTTCGATCGTCGTGGACCGCGGTCCGGATTCGACGACGCGCCACGAATAGTCTTCGTCGGCGATCATTTCCTCTAACGACAGCGGCTGACCGTCGACCGCCGCGACGCGAAACGACTTTCGGCGGTCGCCGTCGCTTGTGAAATAGAGGTTTGCCGGGAAAGCCGTGACGCGGCTCGCGACGCGCCACCGAACAGTTGCGGTGACGGATTCGGTCGACCCCGCGATCGACGCCGACGCCCGCGCGTCGTGGAGACCTTCCGATCCTGTTTCGAGAAACTTCCACGATCCCAGATACTCGTCGCAGACGACCGAAGTTTCATCGGTGGTTCGCGTTTCTTGGAAAACGACGTCGCTCAAGACAGCGATCGAACCGTCGGGCGGATTCTCGATCTCAAGTTTTGAAATCGGCTCCGACGGTAGTCTATAGTGGACCCCTAAAATGAGACCGCCGGTTAAGCTACACCGGCGGCTCTCGGAGGTGGTCCCGATGACGGCGAAGCGGAAGTCCCATACGGCGGCGTTCAAGGCGCAGGTCGCGCTGGCGGCGGTCAAGGGCGAC
>JBOFFD010001172.1:0-4336 GCA_051648425.1 Planctomycetia bacterium | reverse complement strand
ACGTCTACGGCCGATTCACGGTCGAACCTTTCGAGCGCGGCTTCGGTACGACCGTCGGCAACAGTCTTCGCCGCGTCCTCCTGTCGACCCTCGAAGGCAGCGCGGTCACCCGGCTGAAGATCAAGGGCGTGCAGCACGAATTCAGCACCATTCCGGGGATCGTCGAAGACGTCACCGACATCGTGCTGAACGTCAAGAGCCTGGTGCTGAAGAACCACTCGCACGAGCCGAAGACCGTCCGCATCGAACGCCAGGAGAAGGGGCTGGTCACGGCCGCCGACATCCTGCACGATGAATCGGTCGAAATCATCGATCCCGGCCACGTCATCGCCACGATGACCGACGACGTGCACTTTTCCGTCGAAATGACCGTCGAAAACGGTCGCGGCTACCTCCCTTCCGAAGAGGCCCCGGCCGAACCCGAGATCGGCGTCATTCCGGTCGACGCCCTCTTCTCGCCGGTGCTGCGCGTCTTGTACCGCACCGAAGAGGCCCGCATCGGCCAACGCACCAACTACGACCGGTTGGTGCTTGAGATTTGGACCGACGGCACGGTCACGCCCGAAATGGCGCTGGTCGAGGCGGCGAAGATCTTTCGCAAGCACCTCAACCCGTTCGTCCAGTATTCGGAACCCGGCCCCGAAGTTCCGTTGGACGTTTCCGTCGGCGGCGGCGGCCGCGTCAGCGATACGGTCGATCCGGAACTCGAGGCCAAGCTCTGCATGAGCCTTGCCGAGCTCGACCTGTCGGTTCGCGCGACGAACTGCTTGGAATCCGAAGGGATCACCACCGTCCGCGAGTTGGTCAGCCGCGACGAAGACCGCCTGCTGCAGGTTCGCAACTTCGGCGAAACCACGCTGCGGGAAGTCCGCGAAAAACTCAAACGGCACAACCTGTTCCTGGGAATGAAGATTCCCGAGGCGTCGAGCAAGTAAGTCGGTCTGGCAGCAACCCCCGTCGCTCGTCGGCGGCTGGACGATGGAAAGTAGAGAGTTTCGATGCGTCACTTAGTCCATGGACGTACCCTCGGCCGCAAGCCGCCCCACCAGCTGGCGCTGCGCCGCAATATGGCGTGCGCCCTCTTCACGCACGAGCGGATCATCACGACCAACGCCAAGGCGAAGGAACTTCGGCCTTACGCCGAGCGGCTGATCACCATCGCCAAGCGGGCGGCCGCCGCCGCTGAACTCGGCGCCGGCGAGACCCCCGAAGCAAAGACTGAAAAGCTGCGATCGCTCCACTACCGCCGCAAGTTGATGCAGGAGCTTGGCGGCAAGAAGATCTTCACGCTGGCCGACGGCTCGGAGGTCGACGTCGTCGCCAAGTTGGTCAAGGAGATCGGCCCCCGCTTCAAGGCGCGGCCGGGCGGTTACTGCCGCATCATCAAGCGCACCGAACGCCGCCTGGGCGACGCCGCGCCGACCGCCTTCATCGAGCTTCTCGCCGCCGGCGAGACGAAGGTGCAGAAGAAGCCGAGGGCGGAAAAGCAGGTCGCGGAAAAGCCGGTCGTTTGACGGCCGGCGCCCGCCTCTAAGAATCGTCTCGGCTTTCGGGGAGAGGGCCCACCCAATGCCGCGCGGCGCCAGCGTGCCGGCCACCCTTCGCCTGTCGCACGAAGAGGTGTCCGGCTCCAACGGGCCTTACGTACGTTCGCTGGCTGCTCGCAAGCTGCACAACGCCGATTCCATCGTCGACCGCGTCCAGGGCCTGAGCCTTCCCCCCGTCGACCGCTGGCTGCACCTCACCCACCGCCTTGACCTGCTCTGCCGCAATGTGGCCGCCACCGTCCCGGAACTCCGCCACGTCGACATGACCCGCGTGCTTGTCACCGCCGCTCGCTGCCGAAACCGCCGCCTTTCCGGCCTGCAGGCGAAACTCATTCCGCTTCGCTTCCCCGACGGCTCCCGAACGCAGGTTCGTTCCGGCTATCAATACGCCTTGCAGCGCTTTTACGTCGACGACGTCGAAATGGAGTACGTCCTTTCGTTCTATGTTCCGCGCTTTCTGAATCAGACCTTCGAAGAGAAACTCGTCACCGTCTTCCACGAGTTGTACCACATCTGCCCGTCGTTCAGCGGCGACATCCGCCGCTTCGCCGGCACCAACTCGGTCCACGACCGTTCACAAAAAGAGTACGACCGTCGGATGGCGGTCTACGTCGACGAATACCTCCGTCGCGACCCCGACGACTCGTTGTTCGATTTCCTGCGGCTGAATTGTTGGGAAATGCAGAAGTGGTTCGGCGACGTGGTCGGCGTGATCATCCCGGCGCCGAAACTGATACCAGTCCGCAAGCTCTAAGACGAGCGGACCGGGAGGTCCGCCCTACGTTGCGAAACCCTAAGATCAGGTGATTCCGTCGCGGCGGGTCAGAACTTCGACGCCGTTCGGCGTGACGGCGATGGTGTGTTCGACGTGGACGCTCGGCAGGCCGTCATTGGTTTCCACCGTCCATGAGTCGTCGCGGACGCGGACGGCTTTGCCGCCCATGTTCACCATCGGTTCCACGGCGACGACGAGACCGGGGTCGAGCCAGAAATCGTGCTTGAGCCACGATCGGCCGACGAAATTAGGCACCTGCGGATCTTCGTGCATCGTGCGGCCGATGCCGTGGCCGACGAACTGCTCGACGACCGAGTACCCCCGGGACTGCACGAACTCTTGCATTCGGCGGGCGACCTGCGACCACTTCCGCTGCCGGCCCATTTCACGGATCGCCAGTTCCAGCGTCTCTTCGGCGGTGTCCCACAGCCGACGCACGTCGGACGACACGTTGCCGGCGCCGACGGTGATGGCCGAGTCGCCGCACCAGCCGTCGAGGTTGCAGCCGGTGTCGATGCTGACGAGGTCGCCCTCGCGGAGGGCGCGAGGACCGGGGATGCCGTGGACGACTTCTTCATTCACCGAAATACAGGTGACGGCCGGAAAGGCCGGCTTGCCCGGCGGCCCGGGGTAGCCCTTGAAGAGACTGACCGCCTTGCGTTCCTCGAAAAGCTTGGCGATCGAGCGGTCGATCTCGGCGGTGGTGACGCCCGGTGCGACGAGCTTCTGGGCGCCCGCGAGCGCCTCGGCGACCACCCGGCCCGCCCGTCGCATGGCTTCGATTTCTTCCGCCGTCTTCAGCTCGATACGCTGCTTCAACATCGGGCGAGGCTCGCTCAGTTGGACTTCGACGGACCGACGAGGCTTTCGTAGTTCCGCATGATCAGGTGGCTGTCGATCTTCTGGATCAAATCCAGGGCGACGCTGATCATGATCAACAGACCGGTGCCGCCGAAGAAGCTGGCCACGGTGTACTTGACGCCCAACGAAGACGAAACCACGGTCGGAATGATCGCGACGATCGAGAGGAACGCTGCTCCGACGTAAGTGATTCGCAACATCACCCGTTCGAGATAGTCGGCGGTCCGCTTGCCCGGCCGGTAGCCTGGAATGAAGCTGCCGTAGTCCTTCAAATTGTTGGCGACGTCCTTCGGATTGAAGGTGATGGCCGTCCAGAAGTAACTGAAGAAGTAAATCAGGCCGATGTAACACAGAAGATACACGTAGCCCTGGGTGCGGAACGATTCGACGATGCCGTCGATCCACCACAATTGCACGTACGACTGCAACCACGAGAAGAAGATGGTCGGGAACATGAGCAGGCTGCTGGCGAAGATGATCGGCATCACGCCGGCCTGATTCACCCGAAGGGGAAGGAACTGACGGGTGCCGCCGTACACCCGTCGGCCGCGCTGGTGCTTCTGCGACTGCGTCGGAATGCGGCGCTGGCCCTGGGTGATGATGACCACGCCGACGATCACGGCGATGAAGAGCGCGCCTAAGACGAGCAGCTTCTCAATGCCGATGCCGGTCTGCGGCGCGAAGGTGAGGGTCAGTTCGGAACGCAGATCCATGAGGGCCGCCGGCAGTCGGCCGATGATGCCCGCCATGATGATGAGGCTGATGCCGTTGCCGATGCCGAACTCGTCGATCTGCTCGCCGATCCACATGAGGAAGATGGTGCCGGCCGTCATGACGAAGACCGCGACCATGCCGTAGAAGGCGGTTTGATATTCCTGCGCGATGATCGGAGTGTCGCCGACGCGCTGGCTCATCAGGTACTGCATCCAGAAGCCGCTCTGCAGCAGGCAGATGCCGACGGTGGCGTAGCGAGTGTATTCGTTCAGTTTTTTACGGCCGGCTTCGCCTTCCTTCTGCAGCTTTTCCAACGTCGGGACGACGCTGGCGAGCAGTTGGAAGATGATGGAGGCCGAGATGTACGGCATGATGCCGAGGCCGAAGATGGTGCTGGTGCCGATATCGGTGCCGCTGAACATGCCGACGTGGCTGAGCA
>JBOFFD010001171.1:0-2106 GCA_051648425.1 Planctomycetia bacterium | reverse complement strand
GTCGCCCTTGACCGCCGCCAGCGCGACCTGCGCCTTGAACGCCGCCGTATGGGACTTCCGCTTCGCCGTCATCGGGACCACCTCCGAGAGCCGCCGGTGTAGCTTAACCGGCGGTCTCATTTTAGGGGTCCACTATAGAGCTGGCGAGAACCGTCTATCTACATTTGGGTTCGCTGGAAAAGCTTCCGCTGGCGGTTCTTCCTAAGATCGCAGCGGGATTGGGCGGCCTGGGGGAAGACGAGGCGGCGCTGGCCGTCTGCCAGCGGCTGGTGGATACCGCGCCGCGACACCACGCCGGCTGGTTCGGCGTAGCCTTCTACCGGCGTCGCATCGGCTATCCGCTCGCAGAGGTCATTGATTCGTTGCAAGCGGCGGTCGCGCTGGCGCCGTGGAACGAATCCTATCGAATCAATCTCGCGGCCTGCCTCGCGCAATTGAGCCGATTCGACGAGGCGTTCGCGCACGTTCACAACGTCCGCGTCGCCGACGTCGAGTGCCGTTGTTGGCTCGCCGCTCTGGCGCCGATCTTTCACGCCAATGGCGACGTCGACCGTTGGGGGGAGTGTCTCGAAAAGTTGCGACTATTGGACCAGAGACGCCCGGCGAACGAATTCTGAGGTCGAAGTCGACTCGGCGACTGGTTCACTGTTCCTTGATTTCCCGCCAGTCGCCGAAGCCGCCGCCGTGCGACCAGTCATGGTTCGACCTTCAACTCCAACGAGCAGCGGTTCCAGCGGACTTCGGAGGTCGGTGGTTTGAATCCGTTCGGCGCCTTGCCTTCCATGAAGGCCGTCGCCAAACGCGGGTAGATGCGCGGCGTGGCGAACACCCCGGCGAGGGCCTGTTTCCTTTCGTCGTTGAACAGCGTCGGCCTATCGAAGATCGCCCGCTCGGCGACGTAAAGATGAAAGATCTTGACGCCCGCCGCGTCGAACGAAAAAGGGTTGGGAAGCCGCAGCATCGTACCGGCGGGCCAATTCCGTTTCGTGGGTAGTGCGAGCATCGTCCAGTCGTCGAACTGCACCAAGGTGACGAAGCCGGCCTGCTTCAAGCGAAACTCGATGTAGACTTTCTGATGCGGTTTCGCGGAGGCGACCGGTCGACCGTCACCGTCGACGAAGCCGGCCGCGACCGCGAGTTCCGGCGACGGCGCCTTCGCGTGCAGCCGCGACAGCGTTTCCAGCGCCTGGGCGGCCGCCGTCGCGGACGCTTTCTGCCGTTCGTTGAGGTCCGATTTCTTCCCCAGTTCGCCGAACGGCTCGGCCAGCCGCCGGGTTTCCTTGGTCAACGCTTCCTCCAAGACCCGCCAATCCTCCAGCGAATCGACGGCCGACCCGCCGGCCGAGAGTTCGCTGACGGCGGCGTTGAACTCGGATTCGTCGGGCCAAACGGCGGCGTGCGTTTCGCGGTACTCGCGAAGCTTCGCGGTTGGATCAAACAAGGGCGGAGCGGCAGCGCCTTCGGTGGACGTGGCGGGCGTGATGGGCGTCGCGGTGGAAGGTGCGGGCGGCGCCGTTTCCTTCGTCGCGAACAAGGAACTCGTCCAACCGTTCGCCACGGCGAAATAGCCGATTCCCGCGACCGCCGTCGCACCGACGAGCAGCGCCGCCGGAAGCATCCATTGCGAAAATCGAGACGGACCATTGCCGACGGTGGGCTTTGTCGAGGTGAGGGAAGCACGCTGGCCGATTTGAACGAACGCCTGTAGGGCGACGCCGAATTCGGCGGCCGACTGGAAACGGTCGGCGGGCCGCTTTTGCAACGCCTTTTTCAGAACGGCTTCCAGACCCGGCGGGGCGTCGGGTCGATAGGTCCGAATACTGGGAATCGGGTCGCGCATGTGGGAATGCATCAGCCCGACGATGTTGTCGGTCTGGTAGGGCGGCCGGCCCGCCAAGAGCGCGAACAACGTGCAGCCGAGGGCGTAGACGTCGGAGGCGGGGGTGACGGACGTGGCGTCGGACCATTGCTCGGGCGGCATGTACTGTGGCGTGCCCAACCCGCGGCGCGGCACCGTCAGTCCGCCCTGCGCCTCCTGTCCTTTGTTTGGATCAGCGATGCGGGCGATGCCGACGTCGAGGACGTAGATTTGACCGCCGCGCGACA
>JBOFFD010001170.1:0-3722 GCA_051648425.1 Planctomycetia bacterium | reverse complement strand
ATTCACTACGTCGACGGCGGTTACAACATCGTCGGTTGGTGACGGCCGGCCGTCAGTCTTCATTCACCGTCACGCCGCTGGTTTTAAGATCGCGCATCTTACGCGCGAGTGCAAAGATCCGGCGGGCGGCGTCGACGGGTGAGACGCCGCGGGCGTGGATGTTCGAGATCAGGTTGCGGTGGGCGTCGGTGGCGCCGGCGCGCGGCCGGTAGGCCATGTACGCCGACAGGCTCTCCGCCGTCGCTAAACCCGGCCGTTCGCCCACCAGCAGCACCACGACCGTCGGGTCGAGCCGGTCGCCCAAATCGTTGAGCACGCCGACCCGACAGTAGCGAACGAAGAACGGCCGCCCGAAGGTCCAGCCTTCGGCGACGGCTTGTTCCGCCAGCAGGGGCAGCAGCGGCGGCGCCTGTCGGGCCAGCGCCGCGGCCGACAAACCGTCGCCCAGCGCGATGAGTAGATCGACGCCCGGCGCGCCATCGGCGGCGAGTCGGTCGGCGGCGGCGGTTGACAGCCGGCGGCCCAGGTCGGGGCGGGCCAGGAACTCCGTCTTGTCGCGCGCCTGCGTCTGGACTTCAAACAACCGCCACCGGTCGACGAACTCGGCCCCGAAATCGCGGACCAGGTCGAACTCCGTCTGCACGGCGTCGACAGCCGCCGCGTGGTCGCGCCGCAGTTCCAACAGCGTGGCGGTGCGATACGCGGGGCCGGCGCGCCCCACGAACAACCTCGCGGGCGTCCGCCGACGAATCTGCTCCATCAAGCGAGGCCAATCCTGAAGCGGCGCGTCCGGTTCCGCAGGCGGCGTCAAGTCGTCGGTCATGGCGTCGGTTCCTTCCATGAAGCGGCGCCAAGGCCGCGGACGGACGGCGGTCCGCGGAAGGACGTCCGTTCGCGCAGCAGCCAGAACGCCGTCAGAAAGAGCAGCACGCCGCCGACCACCCACGCCGCTTTTTCGTTGGGCGGCGCCATGCCGATCACCACCAACCCCAGGCAGCCGAGAGCACTGACGACCGCCAACGGCCGGAACCAACCGCCGACGTCCCACGGCCCCATCACGGTCCATGATCGGCCGTAGGCGAACAGTCCCAGCAGCGTCGGCAGCACGTACGAAAGGTACAGGAAGATGACGCAGACGGCGGCGATGGTGTCGTAGAAGGGGGTGTACAGCGTGAAGGCGACGGCCGCGCCCGCCACCGTCCAGATGGCGGCCGTGGGCGTGCGGTAGACGGCGTCGACTCGGCGCAGCACGCTGGAAAACGGCAGGCCGCCGTCCCGAGCGAAGGCGAACGCCATCCGCGAGGTCGACGTCACCGTCGCCAGCCCGCACAGGTACTGCGCCACGCCGATCGCGGCGTACACGAACAAACAGACCGGCGCCGGCAGCGTCTTCTCCAGCGTCCAGACGAAGGCGTTCGGCCCCTGAGCTGCTGCTTCCGTCACGCTCGGCATCGCCAGCACGACGGCGCACAGCAGCACCCAGCCGGCCGTCCCCGACGCCGCCACCGACTGTACGATCGCCCAAGGCACCGCCCGCGCGGCGCCGACGGTTTCTTCCGCGGTATGGGCCGAGCCGTCGAACCCGGTGATGGTGTAAGCCGGCAGCAACAGGCCGAGGGCGAACAGCCAGGCCATGTTCGTCGTCGCCGGCCAGACGCCGCCCGCTTCGCCGCTGAAGTTGTGAAACGTGACCAGCCGCGTGAACTCCCACGACGGCGCGTAAACCATCAGCAGCACGGCCAGCGCCGCCGAGGCGAACAGGATCCAATAGCCGCTGAAGTCGATCAGCCGGGCGGTGGTTCGCAGTCCGACATGGTTCAAAAACGCCTGCGAACCGACGATGAGCGTCAGAGAAACCGCCTGGAGCGCGAAGGCGGCGGCGGGGGAAAGCGTTCGCGGATCGACGCCGAGCAAACCGCCGACGATCGGTCCGAAAGCGTTTTTGAGAAAGAGAAAGAGGCCGACGTCGATCGCCGCCAGGACGGCGACGAGGCCGACAAGGTTGAGCCACGCGACGAGCCAGCCCCAAAACCGACCGCCCAGCACCGACGCCCAATGGTACAAGCCGCCAGCAGTAGGGAACGCCGAGGCGACCTGCCCCATCGCGGCGGCCACGACCAGGGAAAACAGGCACGACAGCGGCCATCCCAAGCCGATCGCGGCGCCGCCGACGCTGCAAAACCCCTGGTGGAACGACGTGACGCCGCCGGCGAGAATGCAGATGATCGACAGCGACAGCGCGAAGTTGGAGAACGCGCTCATGCAGCGCGCCAGCTCCTGCTTGTAGCCGAGGTCGGCCATCGACCGCGCGTCGGCGTCGGCGGGGTCTTCGGGCGGCTCGGCGTCGGCGTCGGTCACGGACGGTCCTCCGGCGGTGGGAGACGGGCGGTCGGCGGGATGACATTCAGATGGCAGTATGCCGCGCTCGACCGTCCACGGCCACCAATCCCAAAAGACCGCCGCCTGTCGAGTGCGCCGCTGGAAGTAAGCAGAGAACTTTCTGTTTGCGTGTTTCGAGGAGGCGGTCGTGTTGTGGTGCGGGCTCCCGCCTGCACGAACTCTCATAGCACCTGCGGTTAGGCGGTTCGTGCAGGCCGGACGGCCGCACCACAAGCCTCGCTAGACTCCCGCCTCTACGCCTCACGCGCCGGCGGACTGCACCGCTTCGACGAACGCCCGCATTCGGTCGTGGTCTTTCACGCCCGGCGCCGACTCCACCCCGCTGGCGACGTCCACCATCGCCGGTCGCAGCGCCCGCACCGCCGCCGCCGCGTTTTCCGGCTTCAAGCCGCCCGCGAGCAGCAACGGCCGACCGAAATCGACCGCCGCCGCGTCGGTCCAATTCCACGCTACCCCTGTCCCGCCCGCCACGCCCGCTCGGTGCGTGTCGAGCAGAATGGAACCGACGGCCGCTCCCAAGCGGTCGCAGTCGGTCAGGAACGCCGTGATTTCCGCTTCCGTGGCCGATCGGTCGCGCCAGCGGAAGGCGCGGATCAACCGATACGGCGCCAGCCGCCGTGCGGTTTCCGGCGTTTCCGACCCGTGCAGTTGCACGGTCGAGAAGCCGACGGCGGCGGCCGTTTCGCGGATACATTCGACGGATGCGTCGACGAACACGCCGACGACGTCGACCCCCGGCGGCAGCGCCGCGGTGATGGCGCGGGCTTGTTCGATGGTGACGAAGCGGGGGGAGCCGGGATGGAAATTGAGACCGAGGGCGTGAACGCCGAGGTCGGCCGCCGCCAGCGCGTCGGCGACGCGGGTCACGCCGCAGATTTTCACGCGAATCATGGGAAAACCGTTCCTTTCGCGTCGGCCGGCGACGGCCGTCGAAAGGACGGTCGTTCAGGAAGCCGGCGACAACCACCGCACGACGGCCCGCCACCACCCGGTGGAAACAGGTGGCGGCGCTTCCCCCAATGCGTCGCCGCCCTGGACGACGACGTTGCCGCGTTTGCGAGACGGCGGGAAGTCGCCGATCGTCCCCAGCCCAGAATCTTCAACCGTGTCGACCGCGGCCGACGCGGCGGGGCATTCCCCGGAACGAAGCCGGGCGATCATCGACGGTTCGAGCCGCAACGGCGTCGGCGACGCGAACGTTTGCAGCGCCGCCTCGACGCCCGCCGCGGTGGCATAGTGATCGACGGGGGCGTCGGCCAGAATCCATCCAACCACGTCGCACAGTTCGGTCGGCACGTCCGGGGCCAAGTCGCGGACCAACG
>JBOFFD010001169.1:0-6039 GCA_051648425.1 Planctomycetia bacterium | reverse complement strand
GTCGCCCTTGACCGCCGCCAGCGCGACCTGCGCCTTGAACGCCGCCGTATGGGACTTCCGCTTCGCCGTCATCGGGACCACCTCCGAGAGCCGCCGGTGTAGCTTAACCGGCGGTCTCATTTTAGGGGTCCACTATAGTTCGACCAGGCTTCCGCGGAGCTCGCCGCCGGGACCCGCCGGTCGCTAATCGCTCCGACGATCACCCGGGTCGCGGCGGTAGCGAACGCCGCAGTCGATTTTCATGTAGAGACGGCGAGGGCCGCCGTGCCGTTCAACCCCACGACAAGCGCCGAAATTTGGACGGCCTCCTATCGATCGACCTTCGCCGATTGGATTTCCGAACTTCGGACTGAATATGTCACTTACAGAGTAGCGGTCGCAGGCGCAGAGGCAGATGTCGCCGTCGGTCAGGCCGACGATCGCTTGGCAAAGTTGAACGAACTGCGGGCGTCGACGTTGACTGCGGCGGCCGACAAGGCTGCGGCTCGTCGCACGCTCAACCTCGCTGAGTTTTCGGCGTCGCAAAACTCTACGGCCGCTCAGACTCGGAACTGGCGCTTCTTTGAACTCGCGCGGGCGGCCGCCGACCGCACCGCCGCCATCGCCGGAGCGTCGGCCCGCGCGGAACATGCAAAAGATCTTGCCGAAGCGGGTCGAATCCTCAATTTCGATCCGACCCAGGATGTTTTTGATCATAACGCTACTGGATTCACCGCGCCAAGCCAGGAACAGAAGAACGAATACCGGCGAGCGGTGTCCAAAGCCGACGTCGAGTCGGCGGGTCGGTTGGGCGATGCTGCAACGGCATGGACGAAGGCCGTCGCCAAGGCGGGTGTCGACTTGGCGGTCGCCGACGCCACCGCCGAGTCAGTCTATGTCACAGCGACGACGGAGGCTTCGGGCATCGCCGTTGATTCCTTGGCCGACGCCTCTCGGCGTCTCTCCATCGCCCGTGAAAGCAGAAACGTCGCCGATTGGTACTCCACATCCACCGCAGCCGCTCGGCACGATCGCGCCGTTGAACTGGCCCAAATAGAGTTCACGAAGCAGCAGGCGTTGCAGACCCGCGACTCGGTCGCTTCGTTCGCCGAATCGGTCGTTGGTTCCGTGCATGTCGCCACGCTCCAACGGGTCGCTCCTGGTTCCGCCGACGGCTCGGTTCGAGGGACGATCAACCGCGGCGCCGCGCCCGGACACGTTCGATTGGAGTTCGACGTTGACGGCGACGCAACGCCGGACGGCGGTACGTTCGCCGACTCCGAAGGGCGTTTCTTCTATTCGCCCGAACTGCCGCCTGGCGGGTCCGCCACGCTTCGGGCACGTACCGTTTATGCCGGCGTTTCGTCGCCTTGGGCGTCCGTGGACGCCACCTTGACGGCTCCCGTCTCCGCTGTCGTCTCGCTGTCGTTCGGACGCCGCCGACTTCGGCGTCGTCCCTTCCGTTTCGCTGACCGGCCTCGCGACGGGCGCGGATGGACTTCCCTTGACGGAAGCCGCCGTCGAGATCGACTGGAACGGCGACGGCTCCGCGGACGAGACCGTCGTCGCTGATGCCAACGGCCGGTTCACCCTGACCCCCTCGCTCGGCGACGGTTGGTACACGGCGGCGGCGCGCGTCGGTTCCGGAGCTTGGACTTTCCGTTCCTTTGTCGTCGACGCAAATGGTCAAGGGCGGCAGGCCGTTGAATCGTGGGCGACGTTCCTCGCCGACCGGGCGGCCGCGCGCGCCGAGTTGGCGACGCTCGTCGCCGGCATCGACGAAACTCGCGTCAAGGACGAAGAAACCGTCCGTCTTTTCGACGCCGGGCAAATTCGATTGGAATTCGATCAATTGAACATCTCGCTCGCGGCGGGCCAGGCCGTCGCCATGAATGAGGAAACGGCGGCCGCTTCGACCCGGCTGCGGTCCGAGTCGCTCGCCGGACCAACCTTCGCCCGCGACCGCGGTATGGCCGAGGCCCAATACCGCGAACAGACGGCCGCCATTCAGCGCGGATATGAAATGGATCTCGTTCGGTCACGGATCGTTGCTACGAGCTACATGGCCGGGGGATCGGCGGCCGGATTGGACGCGGCGGTCCGCGACGGTGTACTCACGGCGCAGGAACGAGCCGATTGGACGACGCGCGAGGCGTTCGAGGCCGCCGCCCTCGAACGTCGGGACCAGTTCCTGGAACCGGTCGAGCGATTGTTCGCGGCGAGCGAATCGCAGCTCGTCCTCCGGCGAACCCAAGATTCGGCGGCCGCCCGCTCTATCGAAACGTCGGCTCAGCGCACCGCGGCCGCCGACTACTTTGAGTTGCAGCGAAGTTCCCTCAAGCAGTTCGCCGAATCGTCGACGGGACGGACGGTTTTAACCGACAAGGCGCTCGCAGCCCGCGATCAGGCGTTCACCGAACGGGCGGCGAAGGAATGGTCGATCCGCGCGACCGCACTCGACGCCGCATCAAACACGGCGTGGAGCCGTAACGAAACGTCTCAGGCGGCTATCGACGCCGTTTTGGCTGAGGAAGTCAGTGAAGGGGAACTTGCATTCCTTGAGGACATGATCGGCCCCAACGCCGGTGTCGATCTCGCACGACGGACGGCCGAGATCGACCGCGTCGCCGCCGAAAACACCGCCGTCGTCGGTCGACGGTCGCAGATCGACGCCGCCCTGCAAAACAATCTGGTCGCGCAGGCGCGAATCCGCGGATCGTTGACTGTTTCGGGAGAATTCGGGACGCCGCTCGCGCTGCCGATCTATGACGGCCCGCCGATCAACGGCTCCTCCACCGCCGGCTCTGTGGCCCGCCAGTTGGGCACGTCCTCACGCTACGCCGGCTTTTTCGGATACCACCCCGCTTTGCCGCATTCACAATCCTATTTCGGCGGCGTCGTAAACGTCGGCGCCACTGGCATGGTTGGTACGATCGTGTCGCAATGGAACGGCCCGTGGTTGGGAGGTTACACCAACAGCTCACACTTTACCTGGAGCATTGGAAGTTCGTATGTCGCAGATGGAAACGGTTGGGGCGATACATCCCTGGGATGGAACGGCTCCGGCTGGAGAGTCGGTTCGTCCAGCCCCCTCCTCCTGTCGGCCTCAACCAGGGACACGATCTCTTCCGGGTTCAGTGAGCGCATCGCTTCCGCGGCAGTCCGCCCGGTTTGGATTCTTGGTGGAAACGAAGCCCCCCAGCAGCAGCAGGGCCCCTGGGTTGAATTGCGTGAAAGGAGGCATCTCCATTGGCATCCCAATATGGTTCCAAGCCAACATACTCTTCCTTTCGTTTACATTCGTCGGACATGGCCGATGCATGCCAGCGATGTGCATTTCCGAGGTGACCAGGTCCAGCGGTGGCGGGACTCCGTGTGGGACGCCGGATCTTCTTTCCACGTCGGTTCGAGGATTGCCACCACGGCTTTCCACGCCTCGACCCCGTCCTACGAGTGGCCGTTCGGCAGCGGCGGCTCCCCCTCGCGCGTCGCCCAACCGCCGTCGACGCCGACCAGCGGCCTCGCCAACGACCGCTATCAATTGAAGATCAACCGCAGCGTCGACGACCGCTCGCCCGGCGACGCCTCGGCCGACGAACCGCTCTTCGGCGCCGACGGCACGCTCCGCCTCGCCGACGCCCGCGAAGTGCCCAACGCCGTCTTCGCCGAACTGGTCGCGCGGGGCCACACGGTCACCAGCTACGTCGTCACCGTGGGCGGCCAGCAGCGCGTCGGCCTGGTCGTGGTCGTCGGCGGCGGCAAGCTCGCGTTCCTCCGCAACGGCGGCGGCCGCGACACCTACGCCCTGGTCGGCAAGACCGGCGAAGGCCTGTCGAACGACCTGTTTTGGAGCGACCTCCTCGGCCTCTCCGACCGGACGAGCTTGGAAGGCTGGGCGGAGTGGACGGCCGACACCTTCGACCAGATCACGCTGGGGAATTGGACCGACAAGCAGACGACGGCCGGCACGGTCACGGAGATCGGGGCGGCGTTCGTCGGCGTGGACCTGCCGGCCGACGCGCGCGACCTGTCGTACAATCTGACGCACTGGGAGAATACGTGGTGGCACGTCGGCGACACGGCGCTGACGACCGCGGGCGTTTTCCCGGGCGGCGGCGCGATCGTCGTGGGGTTGCGGCGGTCGGAGGGGCTGAGCGAGGCGCTGCAGGAGGCGGTCACCAAGACGGCGACGCTGGCGCGGACGCCGGACGACCTGGTGACCCGGGCCGCGGCGTCGGCCGACTACCCGGCGGAGTTGGTCTTCAAGACCGACACGGACGCCGCCACGGCACTGGACGTCGCCGGCGAGACGGTGAAACGACTCGGCAAATCTGCACCGACCGGATTGATTTCAAGAAGCCGCGTTGACTCAGCACTCGCCGACAGCACGAAGTCAAAACGCCTTGAAGGGGAAGTAGCCGATCATCTGTTTGAACGCCTCTTGAAATTTCAGTATCCTTTTCCGGATCCCAAAGGCGGCAATATTGGAGAAATCGATGTTGAGGTTCCCGAGGCTATCGTGGAAGTTACGATTGGCAAGGGTGGAAAGGTAGACCAAGTTGTAAAATTGATTGCCAATCGTTCAATGAATCCTGATTCAAAACCCGTGGTCGTCTATGCGCCGGAATTCAAAAAGCACGCGACTCTTTCAGTGGAGCGTGCAGGAGGATTCGTGGCGCGCACATTGGACGAACTTGACGAAATTCTGAAGAAGCTCAGCAAATAACCTCCAGGAGGAACAGAAATGGATTCTGTTTTGTATGTTTCGCCAAAGCTATTGACTACGGATCAGTTGGCGGAGTCCTTGATTTCATTTGGAGGGCGTTGGGATTGCGATGTTACACTGAACCAGGGCCATATCTCGACGGGGGATGCCGCGATTTACGTCTATCCGCCAAAAGAGCCTTCGATCGAATACGACGAAGATGAAATCCACGAAATGACCGAGACGATCGGCACCCTTCCTTTGTCAGTGGTTTGTATTGATATTGGCCACGGCGAGGGGTCGTTTCGCTTGGCGAAGGAGATCGCATCTCGTTTTATTGAAAATTGGCATGGTTTCTTAGATCTTAATGGCATCGTTGACAACGAGTAGCATCCTTTAAGAGCCAGGCGAACCGGCGGCAGCGGATTGCCTTCCAACTCTCACAGGCAGACGCCACGGTTTGGTCAATTTTTCGTAGAGAGTTGCGTAAACAAGGCGCGGGGCCGGCCGACCGATAGAAACTGATGCAGATCCTTGCCTACTGATAGACATTTCAACAAGAACATCGCTCGATTGCAGAGTGTCGAATCTTCACATCGGCAGAAACCCATTCCTAAACCCGCGTCTCCCGACGGCCAGCCAGACCTCCTCGCATGCGCATTATTTATTAGAGCGTTTTGCTTTACTTGGTATCGACTGTATCAATTATGCGGGCAAGGGCGAGGTGGTTCCAGGTAGGGAGGCCGGGCGTGGCGAAGCGGGTCAGTCAGGAGGTGCGGGACCGGGTCGTGGCGGCGTGCGACGCCGGCGAACTTTCCCGCGGCGCGATCGCGCGCGTCTTCCAGGTCAGCGAAGTCTTCGTCCGCAAGCTGCTGCAGCGCCGCCGCGAACGGAACGGCGACTATTCCGCCGACCCGCAGCCGGGCCGGCCGCCCAAGACGACCCCGGCGCAGCGCGACGCCCTGCGGGAGCTGATCGCGGCCGAACCGAGCTTGACGCTGTGGCAACTCCGCGAGCGGCTGGGGTTGGAGATGTCGCTGCCGTGTCTTCACCGCCTGCTCGTGCGGATGGAGATCACCTTGAAAAAAAAAGTCGGGCGGGCGACGGAGCAGGATCGTCCCGACGTAGTGGCGGCCCGCGCCGCTTGGTCGGAGACGTTGGAAGCGGCCGAGCAGGCCGCGTCGATCCCCGCCGAGCCGGTTCCCGCCGAGCCGACCGCCGCCGGGGCCGTCGGGTGTGGCTGGACGAGACCGGTCTGCAGACGAACATGACGCGGAGTTACGGCCGGGGGCCGCGCGGCAAGCGGGTGGTCGGACGGGCGCCGAAGAACTGGAAGAGGCTGACGCTGGCCGGGG
>JBOFFD010001168.1:0-11988 GCA_051648425.1 Planctomycetia bacterium | reverse complement strand
CGCTTCGCCGAGGGCCAGGGTCTTTTTCTTCTTGGCCAGCCGATGGAAGAGGTCGGCCATCTTCCCTTCGAGGTGCAGACCGTTGTACACGACGACGTCGGCCGCGCTCAACGCCGCCACGTCGCCGGGCGACGCCTTGTACAGGTGCGGGTCGACCCCTGGACCGAACAACGCCGTCACCGCAACGTGCGCGCCGCCGACGCGACGCACCACGTCGGCGACCATGCCGGTCGTCGCCAACACTTTCAGCACCCGCCCGCCGCTGGGCGGGACGGCCGTCGCGCCGACCCCTTCGCTTTCGGTGCAACCGATCGGCGCCCCGACCGCCAGCAGCAGCCCCAGAAACGCCAAGCGCCGTCCCAATCCCCGTCGGCTCGGTCCGTCGCCGACCGACTCTTTCTTCTTGCCGTCGCGCACATCATCCTCCTTCGCGGGCCACCTTTTACTGTAGTCATTTTTCGTAATATTTCCATCGGTGCAAGATCGAATTTTGATCCGTCAAAAAATTGGAAAGGGGCGGCGTCGGACGGAATCGGTAGGATTGTTGGGGGAAAGACTTCCGCCGTGAGGACCGCGCTATGACCGCCGAGCTTGACGCCGCCTACGACCGCGCCGTCGACCTGTTGGACGACGCCGACGCCCTACTGGTCGCGGCCGGCGCCGGCATGGGGGTCGATTCCGGTCTGCCCGATTTTCGCGGCGACGAAGGGTTTTGGAAGGCGTATCCGCCGTTTCGCGGACGGTCGTTCCCGCAGATGTCGAATCCCGCCTGGTTCGAGCGCGACCTGGCGTTGGCTTGGGGCTTCTTCGGCCACCGCCTGCAGCTTTACCGCGCCGCGACGCCGCACGACGGCTTCGGTCGGCTGTTGGCCTGGAGCGAACGGATGCCGGCGGGCGGGTTCGTTTTCACCAGCAACGTCGACGGCCAGTTTCACAAGGCCGGCTTCGACCCCGATTGCATCGTCGAATGCCACGGCAGCATCCACCATCTGCAATGCACCCGGCCGTGCTGCGAAGACATCCACGCGGCCGACGACTTGGAAATCACCGTCGACATGGAAACGATCCGCGCGACTTCGCCGACGCCCGTCTGCCCGCGCTGCGACGCCCCCGCACGGCCCAACGTCTTGATGTTCGGCGACGGCGCCTGGATCGGCGACCGCACCAACGAACAGCACGCCCGATTCGACCGCTGGCGCAACCGCCTGGACGGCAAACGGCTGGTGGTCGTGGAAATGGGTGCGGGGCTGGCGATACCGAGCGTGCGTTTGACGGCCGAGGAGTGCGCCGCCCGTTCGCGCGCCGGTGCTTGGGGGGCGGCGAGCGCGCTGCCGCTGGTTCGTATCAATCCCAGAGAGCCGGAAACGCCGCCGGGGGGCGTTTCATTGCCGGTAGGGGCGGCGGCGGCCTTGGCGGAAATCGACCGGCGGTGGGCGAAGCGACGAGGAATTCCCTTGCAAGGAGCGGACGACGCATGACCTTCGATTGGGACGTGATCGTCGTCGGGGCGGGGGCCGCCGGCCTGCTGGCCGCCATCCGCGCCGCCGAGCGCGGACGGCGCACGCTGCTGTTGGAAAAGAACCGCAAGGCCGGGGTTAAGATCCTGATGTCGGGCGGCACCCGCTGCAACATCACGCACGACGCCGACCGTCCCGCCATCGTCAAAGCGTTCGGCAGGAAGCAGGGGTCGTTCTTACAGTCGCCGCTCGCGCGGCTCGGCCCTCGTGAACTGGCGGCGATGGTGCAACAGATGGGCGTGCCGTTGAAGACGGAGGAGACGGGCAAACTGTTTCCCGTCAGCAACAAGGCGCTCGATATCTTAAACGCCTTCTTAAGCCGACTGGAACACAGCGGCGCCCGGCTGGGCCTGGCCGAGCCGGTGCTGGAAATGAGGCCGGCCGACGGCGGCTTTTTGGTGCGGACGCCGCTTCGCGCCGCCACCGCCGCGAAGCTGATCGTCACCACGGGCGGGTTGTCTTACCCCGGCTGCGGCACCACCGGCGACGGCTACCCTTGGATGCGCGCCGTCGGTCACACCATCGTCCCCACGAAGCCGGCTCTTACATCGCTCACCAGCGCCGCCGCGTGGGTCGCGGAACTGAAAGGCTTGACGCTGCCCGACGTGACGGTGCGCATCGTCGACCCGACGGCGTCCGACTCTAAGAAAAGTCTGCTCGACGAACGCCGCGGTTCGTTCCTGTTCACCCACTTCGGCTTTTCCGGGCCGGCGGTGATGAACGCCAGCCGGGTGGTGTCGGACCATCCGCGCGCGACCGAACTGATCCAGGAATGCGACTTCCTGCCGGACATGCGGCCCGACGAATGGGACGAAACGATCCGGCGCGAAACGGCGGCGAGCGGCAAACGGCTGCTTTCCAACGTATTGGCGGCCTGGATCCCTGGTCGGCTGGCCGAGACGGTGACGGCGCTGGCCGGCCTGCCGCCCGACCGCAAGGCGGCCGAACTGCCCAAGGCGGAACGCGCCAAGCTGGTGCAGTACGTGAAACGGCTGCCGGCGCCGCTTTCCGGGACGATGGGCTACGCGAAGGCGGAGGTGACCGCCGGCGGCGTGGCGCTGGAGGAAATCGACTCGCGGACGATGGAAAGCAAACGCCAGCCCGGCCTGCACGTCGCCGGCGAGCTGCTGGATATCGACGGACCGATCGGGGGCTTCAACTTCACCGCCGCCTTCGCCACCGGACTGGTCGCCGGGGAAAGTGTCTGATCGGCCGCCGCCTAGAATCAGGCGGGACGCGGGCGAAGGAGGGGTGATGACCGAAGCGGGCATGGAAGCGGACGAGACTGCGGCGTGGTGTATGGCGGCGGTGGCCCGGTTCGTCGAACGAGCGTTGGGGCCGGGCGACTTGGCCGACCGCACGGCGACGGTGCTGGCGTCGCTGCCGGTGGAAGTGCGCCGCGACCTGTTGGACGACCCCGGCTTCCACTTGGCGTTGGACGACTACGACCCGCGCCGCGGCCGCCGGGTGTGGGTGCCGTTCCCCTCGCCGGCCGGCAGCCGCTTGGTCGTCTTGAAGGCGCACCTGGCCGTGGCGCCGCCGCCGTTCGCCGCGTGGGTGGTGGCGCACGAATTGGCCCACGCCTATCTGCGCAACGGCGGCTGGGGCGCCATCGGCGACCGCGAACACGCCGCCGACGCCCTGGCCCTGTCCTGGGGCTACCCCCGCCCGCCGGCATGGTGGTGACGGACCCGCCGCCATCGCGGATTTTCCTGGACATGCTTCCGCCGGTTCGCTAGACCTTTCTTATGAACGCGAGAGTCCACGCTCAGACTCCCGTACGACCGATCCGCCTGCTCGATCAAGTTCGCGCGGCGTGCCGGGTTCGGCGTCATCACCTTCACGAAGGCTCCGTCTCGCGCGAGCGGCCGTTCGACGCTGCGGCATCGAAAAACGCGCGACGACGCACACGCTGCGGCATTCTTTCGCGACGCACGTGTTGGAAACCAGGCAAGTCGTCCGAGTGATCCAAGAACTCCTCGGTCATGCCGATGTCAGTACGACGATGATTGACACGCACGTATTGACGGACAAAGGGCGTCGCATCGACAGCCCGTTGGACGACGGCGCAATGTCCGATTAGCGCGCTAGGTCGCGCGGAGCGCGCCCTAGCGCGGTCTCTGGAGACGATTTAGATCGCGCAGATGTCGTTTTCGCGCGAAAACGCTGCGCAATCTAAGTAACTGTTCGGCCGCGTGCGGACCCGCGGGGGTGGGCGCGAGCCGGTCGAGGGACGTGACGCCCCCTTTCCAAGTGCGTCACCCGGCCCGCGCCGACCCACGAGGCGCGGACGGACCGAGTGGGTTCGGTGGCGCCGACGCACCCGACGCACGCGGCCGAACAGGGAGTCCAGTCGCGCGCGAGCTCTCCGGCTCGCGCACGCGGCCGAACTCTCCGTTGCAGTTGACGCGCCGAAGGTTCGCCGCCGGGGACGGGCCATCACTGGCTCGCGCAACTGAACTCCCTGTTCAGCGGCGGAGGGCCGCGACTGTAGTCCGTGGCAAGACTTACGTCCCTACTTATTCACTAAGAACTGGACATCCGGCTAGGATTCTGGCCGCGTGCTTCGAGACTTCCTCACAGGAGCCTGCTATGACAGTGAGCCACACTGACGCCGTGAACCACATCGATCCCTCCGGCAATGCACGGATGGCAGCGGTAGGGGAGGAGCTCCGCCGCCTCCAAGAGGAGCTGCGCCGCCAGCGCCATGAAATCAGAGACGTGTTCACCCCAATGGGTCAGCACGCTCCCTTTCTGCGGGCGGCGTTTGCTAGCATCTCGCTGCCGATCAACACCATCGACGAGATGCTGGAGCGTCTGGGCGGCCCTGACCGCGTAATCTCAGCACCCGGGATGGACGGCGCGTCCATCATCGTCTCGGCCGCAGACTTCGTCGATGGACTCAGGCCGTTCCTTACCGAGTTGTTACCAATCCGAAGTTGGGCCGACACGTCGCGGCGGATCGCGGCAATGGTTCGCAAGGTCGGAAAGCACGAACCCCTGTTGAAGCGATTGCGAAGCGAGCATCTGAAGGCGATCTTGGCCGATCCGGAGCGGCGCGAGCGAGCCTTCCCCAACCAGCCTCACCGCCAGTTCCGTCAGATGTTCCTATCACGGCTGGAGATTCGCCTGAGTAAGATCCGTAACGCCAGGGCTATGGATGTCCACCCAGGGTTTCTCAGCTTGGAGGATTTCGTCAAGATCACCAAAGGCTGGTTGGAAACTCACCTCGATATCATTCAGGCGAACATCGTCACAGCGAAGATCGTCGCAGCCAAAACAGCCTCAGCCATGACCCTGATGACCCAGGCCGACGCGCAGTTCAACGCGGCCGAAACCCATTTTGAGATCGTGCTGTTGGCGCAGGCACTGACCAACAGCGTGCGGACACACAACGCACAGGGGGAAGCGGCTTATGACGCAGCGGTGGAGCTCGTCTTCCTCGCAGCGGCAGACGTGAACGCCGCCGCGGCCGCAGCCCAGCAGATCCCCGATAACGCTCAAGCCCAGACCGCCGTAGCGCAAGCTCAGGCAAAGTTGCAGATCCTGGTTCAGCGGCTGCAAGTTATCCTGGACAAGCTCGGCCAGACCGAGGACCATAAAGATCTGATCGCCATCCCGATCATAGCTATCACCGTTTCGTGCTTCGAGGAGGATTCTTGCAATGACAACGATCCGGTGGCCAACGTGAGTGTCAGCATTACCAACCTGGACAACACCAACATCCAGCAGACGGGGCAGACCAACAGCGGCGGGTTTCTCACCCTGCAAGGGCGATTCGGTAACAGCAGGGTACTGGTGGTTGCGGAGAGTTCCTCGGAAGAAGAAACCCTTCAAAACACGTTCTCAACCGGAACCCAGAGCACGCAGACATCGTTTCTGTTCGACACTTGATGCTCCCGCGCCGCGATAGCCAGACGCCGAACCAGGCGCTGCAGCGGACCCCGCCCCCAGGGCGGGGCCGCTTAGCTTGATCGTTCGGCCGTAGCGCGGAGTCGCCGCGGGATTTTCCGTTTTGTAATTTGGCCGTACGTCGGTACGGCGTCGGATTGGGATGGCGGTGGGGCGGTCGGAACTGTGCGGTGGTCGGCGTTTCGGCCGAACCGGGCGCTGCACCCGACACCGGCCGCCGATGGTCTTATTTCACTCCCCGCACCCCTCGCCGGCCGGTGCGGGTGAGCTGGGTCGTTTGGCGACTAGCGCACATCTCCGGTAAAAACACCATGAGACGAATCATTCTCGACATTGCCGTTTCCCTCGACGGACGCATTGCAGGCCCCAACGGCGAACTCGACTGGCTCATTTTCGATGACGAGACAGCCCAGTTCACCAACGACAACCTGCTCAACGACGTAGATTCGATTATCTACGGTCGAAAGGCTTTCGAGTTGTTTGGCTCTCAGCCGATTGATCCAGCGGCGTCCAAACCCCAGCAAACGTTTCAGGATGCTGTAACCCGTTCGACCAAGTATGTGTTTTCTCAATCGCTTTCGACCGTCGCACCAACGGTCTCGGTCATCCGAGGCGGCCTCCCTGCCGCCGTGCGCACATTGAAATCCCAACCCGGAAAAGACATTTGGCTTTGTGGCGGTGCCGCACTCGTTTCCTCTTTCGCCCGGGAGCAGCTGATTGATGAGTATCGGCTCTCAGTCCACCCTATCGTTTTAGGTGCCGGCAAATTGCTCTTCCACGATTCCGCACCGCCCGTTCACCTAAACTTTTTGGGAGCACACACCCTGTCTAACGGCGTTCTTGCCACACGATACGAGCCAACGACCGTCGCCTAACCATGCGCGGCAGCGAACCCGGCCGTCGCGTCCAGGTTGCAATCGAACGCCCTTGTGGGCCGGGTCGCTGAGCTTGGGTCGTTCGGCGGCTTATGATGCATTTCAGCAGACGAAAATTTGTAACATTCGTTGTGGCTGGGGCCACAGCTATTGCATTGCCTGCTTGTGCCACTCGCATCGGAGAAACCAAGATGTACGGACTGATCGGCAAGATGAAGGCCGCTCCAGGGCAGCGTGATGCTTTGATTTCAATTTTGCTGGATGGTGTCTCGGGCATGCCGGGCTGTCTGAGTTATGTGGTTGCTCAAGATCCCGCTGACGCAGACGCTGTCTGGATTACAGAGGTCTGGGACAGCCAAGCCAGCCATATTACGTCGGCATGGATGTAAGTCGTATCGCGACGGCCCGCACGCCGTGCCCTTTGGCAGCCGCAGCTGACTTACATCCATGCCGACGTAATAAGGCATCGCTATCGTTACCATCTGTCAAGGACGCAATTTCGCGCGGAAGACCGTTGATTGCGGGTTTTGACCAACACATTGAAACGGTGCCCGTTGGTGGTCACGGTATTCGTGTCCCCGCCTAACAATTCATTCAAGCCGACGCCGCTTCGCGGCGCGGCTTAATTCAGGCGTTCGGCCACGGGGTTTCGTGATGACAACAGTCAATCGACGCGATGTATTCCGTGTTGCGCTCGCCGCCGGCGTGGCGACAACTACGTTCCCACTCGATGGCCGGGGACAGGATCACAGGGGTGAGAAACCGTCCGTCGACGCCCGGCGGGGACAAGTCATTACGGGCACGTTGTCGGGCAAGCGGATCATTATTCCGGACGCGAACGCCCCTCCCATGCCGGCCTTGTCGCCGCCGGGCGTCATCTACGACGGCGTCAAAGCCGAGGAGTTCGGGGGCATCGACTCATCCCGCGGCTACCCCGACGTGCGAAGCTTTCGCCGCAAATTCGGGCTGCTGATCCCGGCCACGAACACGAGCATGGAACACGAACTCTGGGGGATCATCTTCAACAACCAAGGGCCGGGCGCCCTCGCCGGGGTCGGGCTGCACACGACGCCGATCCTGACCCCGCGGCCGAAGTTGGCGACCGAGGAGGACCTCGCCGAGTATCGGAAGCAGTTCCTAGGTGGAGTGAGGGGGGCGATCGAAGCGGCACGTCTCGCGGAACCGCAGTACTTCATCATGGGCATGAGCCTGGAACACCTCCTTCCGGGAATCGAGCCGATCCGCGCGGCGATGGGCGACATCGAGCGGCAGTCCGAATTGTCGTGGGCGACCTGGCACGATGCCGCGTATGCCGCCCTGACCAAGTTCAAGGCGAAACGTATCGGCTTGCTCACGCCGTTCGACGCCGCCGGCAACCGAAACGCCGCACGGATGTTCGCCGAGTTGGGGTTCGAGGTCGCCGCGAGCGTCGGCTTCTCGTGCGCGAACGCACTCCACATCGCCCACGTCCCGGACTGGGCCAAGGAGCGGGCCATTATCGAGCTGCTGGCGACCGACAAGAACCGGTTGGACGCAATCGTTCAGTGCGGCACGAACATGAGCCTGAGCCACGTCACCGAGCGCCTGGAGCCGATGGTGGGCATCCCCATCTTGGGCATCAACGCGGTCACATTCTGGTACGCGCTTCGGGAGAATGGGTTTACCATGCCGCTGACCGGCGCCGGCCGGCTATTGCGGGAACACTGAGTTTCGTCGGAACAGGCCGCACCAAGGCCGCACCAAGGCCGCACCAAGGCCGCTGGCTCGACGATCCGGGGAAATCGCGACGGTTTTGGTCGGGGCGCGGGCCGCGCGAGCGGATGGTCGCCGCATCGGGCCTTCGGGTTCGACAACGTCGTCGGCCGTCGAGGTTCCGGGCCGCAATCGCTCCCCGTCGGGGCGGCCGGAGGCCGAACCAGATGGTGTGTCGTCAAGCGGTGATTTTTGACCCCCTCGCGGGGTCGAACGGCGTGCGGCTTTTGAGGACGCCGTCGGCGATAATCAGCAGCTTGCGCATGCAGGCGCCCAGCGCCGCCCTCTTCGCCTTGCCGGCCTTCACCAGTCGCGCGTAAAAACAGCCACCAAGGGGGGGGTTGAAGCGGATCGCCGTCAGCGCCGGCAGGTGGAGCGCTTTGCGCAGCCGCGCGTTGCCCGCCTTCGACAGCCGGGTTCGCTTGTGGACGCTGGTTCCCGAACGGTGCTCGCGCGGCTTGCCGCCGGGTGCTGGCGGGAGGCAGTCGTCGCGCGTATGCTGACGGAGGTCGACGCCGACCCAATTGGTCCGAGGCGAGCGACGCCGACGGCCGGCGCGCGATCTGGTTCCCGAGGTGCCGAAAAGCCCTCCGGCGCCGCACGGCGCTGAACCCGACCGCCGGTCGCCACGGCATGAATCGTAACACGTGAGGCGCTGCAGCAGACGGCGGGGCATGATTCGTTTCTGGGACCGCAAGTCCGCCGGGCGCCGCCACGCTACTGAGTTTGGTCGTTCGGCGGCAAGCATCGGAGGTGTGTTCGCGTGAAAATCGCCGTCATCGGGGCTGGTAACGTCGGCGCTACCTTAGGCCGACGGTGGGCGGGTGTCGGACACGAAGTCGTCTTCGGCGTCCGCGATCCCGCCTCCGTCAAGACCAGTGAAATGCTGAATGCGATCCGCGGCGACGTTTCGGCGCTAACCGCTCGCGACGCGTTACGGTCAGCGCCCGTCGCCGCAGTGTGTTTGCCCTGGACGGCGGTGGAGGAACTGTTCAAAGAGGTAGGTGCGCTGGGCGACGTGACGCTCATCGACACTACAAATCCGATCACGCTGAGCGCCGACGGACTGCGGCAGGGATTACTCGTCGGCGGGACGACTTCGGCCGCCGAGCAGTTGGCCGGGTGGGCGGGTCCGCGTGCTCGCGTCGTGAAGGCGTTGAACACGACCGGAGCGCCCAACATGGATCATCCGATTTACGGAAGCGCTTCGCTTTCGGCGTTCCTCTGCGGCGATGACGCGACGGCGAAGCGGACCGTCAAGGGACTGGTCTCGGAACTCGGGTTCGACCCGGTCGACGTCGGCCCACTGACAATGGCGCGTTACCTGGAACCGATGGCGATGCTCTGGATCACGATGGCGGTGTTCGGGGGCTTCGGGCAGGACTTCGGATTCCGCCTAATGCACCGCCCGAGCGCCTCAGGCGAGCCGGTCGGGCCCTGATTGTCGAATTCTTGGAGTGACGGATATGGTCAACGAGTACGTTCGCTACCGCATACCTCCCGACTCGCAAGCCGCGTTCGTCAGCGACTACGAGCGTGCGGGCGAATTCCTGCGAGCGTCCCCCGTGTGTCTCGGCTACGACATGAGCCGCTGCGAGGAAGACGGCGAATGCTACATCCTTCGGATCATGTGGACCTCGACCGCCGATCATCTCAACGTTTTCCGCAAGAGTGAGCAGTTCCGTGGGTTCCTCCCTCTTGTGCGGCCGTACATCGGGCACAAGGAGGAGATGCGTCACTACGAGCCGACGCCCCTCGTTTGGCAGCGGCCAGCGAGCAGCATAGACGCCGAACCAGGCGCTGCGGCAGACGGCGGGGCATGATTCGTTTCTGGGGCTTCCAAGTTCAGTAGCCCCGCCGCTGCCGAGCTTGGTCGTTCGGCGGAGCTGGCGATCACCGACTATGACGGTGTGGAATCGGCCCGAGCGATCATCGGCGAGTATGTGCGCTAATACCGATTCGAGCGGAAGCACTCGTCGCTCGGCTACCTGACCCCGCACCAGTTCGAAACCCACGTCTCGGCCAAGAAATAAGCACACGGCCTGTCCGTCAAATCGTCAGCACCTCAATGGAGCGAATCGGCTTCTTCGGCATGAATGCCCATGTCGGCGCCGACGTCGACGAAGCCGCCGTCTACACGGTGGCCGTGCGAGGCGCGAACGGCGTCAACGTCGTCTCCGCCAACTGCCAGTACGACAAAACCGGTGCGGCGGCGCAACTGTGTGAGTTGTGGCTGGCTGTTCAGCGACTGGCGCCGAATCCACGGTGCATTCGGCCCGATGAACCAGCCCGCGGCGCGGAGAGTCCATAGACCAGCGACGCGGCCGTTCCCCTACTAACCTCCGAGGCAGGCCCTTCCATGAAATCGATCGTCGTCCTCGTCGTCTTACTCGCGGTTTCGGCGTCCACCGTGGCGGCGGGAGAGGTTTCGACGTTCGCCGGGACGGGGGTCAAGGGGTTTTCGGGGGACGGTGGGGCGGCGATGGAGGCGCGGCTCAACAATGTGTATGGGCTGGGGCGGGGGCCGGATGGGGCGTTGTATTTTTGTGATATGGACAATCATTGCATCCGCCGGGTGTTGACGAACGGCGTCGTTGAGACGGCGGCGGGGGTGGGGGGTAGGAAAGGGTACGCGGGGGACGGCGGGCCGGCGGTCGGGGCGCTGCTCAATCAACCGTATGAAGTGGCGTGGGACGCGGGCGGCGATTTGTACTTCGTCGAGCTTGGCAACCACTGTGTACGGCGGGTTAGGGCGGCGACCGGCGTCATCGACACCGTCGCGGGGACAGGCAAGCCCGGTTTCGCGGGGGACGGCGGGCCGGCGGTGAAGGCGCTGTTCAATCAGCCGCACAGCTTGGCGTTCGACGCCATGGGCGATTTGTACGTCTGCGATATTCTGAATCATCGTGTTCGTAAGATCTCTACTAAGACCGGCGTCGTCGAAACGTGGGTGGGGACCGGGGAGAAGAAGACCGCCGGCGACGGCTCGCCGATCGTCGGGTCGCCCGTGCACGGTCCGCGCGCGATCGCGTTCGCCGCCGACGGCGTCTGCTGGTTGGCGCTGCGCGAAGGGAACGCCTTGTTGAAACTCGATCTGAAGTCGGGGACGCTGCAACGGGCGGCCGGCACCGGTAAGAAGGGGTTTACCGGGAACGGCGGGCCGGCGCTGAAGGCGACGCTGTTCGGGCCGAAGGGGGTGTCGCTGCATCCCAACGGCGACGTGTATCTGGCCGACACCGAGTCGCACTCGATCCGCTTCTTAGACGTGAAGCGCGGCACGCTGGAACTGCTGGTCGGCGACGGGCAGGTCGGCGACGGACCGGACGGCGCCCCGACCGGCTGTCGGCTGGCGCGGCCGCACGGCGTCTTCGTCGACAAAGACGGTTCCGTCTTCATCGGCGACAGTGAAAACCATCGCGTACGGGTGTGGCGGCCGTGAACGGCGGCCTTCGATCTTAAGCGGCTGGTCTTAGGCGGCCATGCGGTCGACGTCGTCGTCGAGGCGGTCGGCCAGGTGACAGACCCAGCGGTCCCACTGCCGCACCGAACCGGGGACGAGCGACCCCAGCAGCATCGGCCGACGGGCGCCGGTGAGGGCCGGCAGGTTGGCCGGCACATTGTCGGTGAGGAAGTAGGCCAACAGGGCGGCGTGGACGGCGCGGCGGGCTTCGCCGGGCAGACCGACGGCGTCGGTGCGAGCGAGGGCGTAGGGGGCGAAGGCGTCTTGCAGCAGCCGCCAAAGGAAGCCGTTCCACACCCCGCCGCCGGCGACCCACACTTCGTCGACCAACGACCCCGGCAGCCGTTGCACCGCGTCCCGCAGGTTCCGCACGACGAAATGGTTGGCGGTGCACAACACGTCGTCGGCGGTCAGTTTTTGTTCGCGGGCGAACGCCAACGACGCCTGTCGAAACGGTTCGCCGAACTCGACG
>JBOFFD010001167.1:0-4671 GCA_051648425.1 Planctomycetia bacterium | reverse complement strand
ACAACGGGTACAGCGCCAACTTGACCCCCGCCGACCGCAGTTCGTCCACGGTGAAAAGCGGCGTCTTGCCGAACTCGGTGATGTTCGCCAGCACCGGCACGTCGACGGCGGCCGTAAACCGGCGGTATTCGTCGAGCGTAGCCAGCGCCTCGGCGAAGATCATGTCGGCGCCGGCGTCGACGTACCTCCCCGCCCGGTCGACCGCCGCCGCCAACCCCTCGACCGCGTGGGCGTCGGTGCGGGCCATCACCACGAACGAGCCGTCGATGCCGCGGGCGTCCACCGCCGCCTTCACGCGGTCGGCCATTTCACCGGCCGACACCAGCGCCTTGCCCGGCCGGTGGCCGCACCGTTTCGCCTGCACTTGATCTTCCAGGTGCAGCCCGGCGGCCCCCGCCCGTTGCAACTCGCGGACGGTGCGACCGATCGAAAACGCCCCGCCCCACCCGGTGTCGGCGTCGACGAGGAGCGGCAGTGGAACCGCGGCGGTGATTCGACGGGCGTCCTCAACCACGTCGTTCAGCGACGTGAGGCCAAGGTCCGGCAGGCCGTGCGACGCGTTGGCCACCCCCGCCCCGGAGAGGTACAGCGCCCGGTGCCCCGCCGCCCGCGCCAACAGCGCGCAGTAGGCGTTGACGACCCCCACCACCTGCAACGGACCCTCGGCGTCGAACGCCGCCACCGCCGCCCGCAGCTTCCCACCGGCCGTCGGAGACCCTTCCGTCGACATCCGAAATGCTCCCCGTCCAGATTTAAGCGTTAGGGTTGGACCGGACCCGCCAGCGGTTTGCTGCGGACCAGGAAGCCGCTGGCGATGAACGTCGTCGGGTCGCCCAACACGAGGTTGAACACCCGCGAATCGCCCAACGGGGCCGTCACTTCCAGCACCGTCGCGGCGTGGCGTTCGGCGGCGCGCCACCTCCACAGCCGGTCGCCCGCCTTCAGTTCGGCGGCCGTTCGGAATCCGCCCCGTTCAAGCGCCAACGGCTGCGTCAGGGTCGTCCTTAGTGTGCCTTCGGCCGTCCGCACGTCCAGCAGCCGATTGCGCGTCACGAAGACGTCCCACACCTTGGCCGACGCCGGTCGGCCGTCGGCGTCGACCGTGGTGACGAAATCACCCTCGCGGATCTCTTCAATCGGAACGGCGCCGCCTGGAACGCGGACCACCGTGCCGACAGGAAAACAGCCCGGATGGCATGGTTCAGGCTGCGGCGGCGGCGACAGGTCGATGGCGTGCTTCACCTCGCCGTTTTCGTCGTGGACCAGCAGGCGGCCGCGCGGCCACCGGTCGTCGGAAATCGCCGCTACGTACAACGCGCTGACGATCTTCGGGCCGCTCAGCGCGTACAGCCGCCATTCCTCTCGCACTTCTTCCGTTTCGGCGCTCCCCGGCCCGCCGACGCGGACGCGGTACACCTTCGTGATCGTCTTCACCCACTTGACGGTGCAGTCGAGCTTCACCGATCGGTCGGGCGGGTACGCGATCGCGAAGCCGAATTCGTCGAACGCCGGCGACGGGGTCGAATCGAGGATCAGCACGCCGGTCCCCGCGCCGTCGGCGTCCACGTCGACGGCGAGCAAGATCCGGTAGACCGGAGATTTGCTCTCGGCCAGGGGCAGACCCAAGACGCCCATCCGCTCGGTGTTGAGTTCGATCCGCCGTTCGGGCGGGTCCGCGACGGCCGAAGGCACAACCGCCGCCAGCGCCATCGACAGAAGCACCATCCGCTGCAAGGAGAATTGCATGGAAAGCCCTCCGGAGAAAACGGCCGCCGCGCCGTCGTCGAACGACGCCGTGCCACGGCACGCCGAAATCCAGGTCGATCGTTTCACTATTCGGAAGGCGTCATTGTATCGACCGGCGACCGATCGCGCCGCCGGAAAACAAGATCGACCCGTCGACGGTTTACGCTGGCGGTTGGAAGGCCTCGTACGCGGTCAAAATCATGGCGGCGATGTCGACGATCTTGCGGTTTTTTTCCATCGCCAGCCGCTGCAGTCGGCCGAACGCCTGCTGTTCGTCCAGCCGGGCGTTCTTCATCAGCAGACCCTTGGCCCGCTCGATCAGCTTGCGGTCGGCCAGCGCCTGTCGCAGATCGGCCGCTTCGCGGCGCAACGCCTCCAACTGTTGGAACCGTCGGACCGCGATGGCGATGGTCGGTTCCAGCTCGGCCTGCTTCACCGGCTTCACCAAGTAGGCGAAGACGCCGTTCTGCTCGGCCCGCTCGATCAGTTCTTCGTCGTGATAGGCCGAGACGAGGATGACCGGCGTTGGGACCGCCTGATAAATCTGCCGGGCCGCTTCGATGCCGTCCATGTCGGACATCTTCACGTCGGTGATGACCAAGTCGGGCGGCGCGCGACGGCACGCCTCTAGCAGTTCCCGGCCGTTCGACGCCGACGCCACCACGGCGTGGCCCAACGCCGGCAGGAAGCGGTCGTACCAGTCGCGCATCTCGGCTTCGTCGTCGGCGACGGCGATGGACAACGATCGGCTCATTCCCTCGGTCTCGGCAAATGAATTTCCACGACGGCTCCCGGCCGATTTCCCACGCCGACCATTAGCGCGGCACAATCGTTTCTTACTTCTACGCAACCACCGTGCCAATGGATCAACTGACGCGCGATCGTCAGTCCCAACCCGAGATGGCGTGGTTTGGTGCTGAAGAACGGCTCGAAGGCGCGGTCGGCCGCCTCGGGGGTGAAGCCGGCTCCGTCGTCGGCAAGCGTCGCCCGCCACCCGGCTCCTTCCGGCCCTTCGGCCGGCTGCCACGTCAACGACACCGCGCCAACCCCCGGCGACTCCAGCGCGTTGCGAAACAGCGCCCGAAAGACCGTCTCGGCGGCGGCGCGATCGACCCGCGCCGTCGGCGTCCCGCCGGCGGTCTGCCGGAAGTCGACCGCCGTTCCTTCGACGGCCCGGCTCCACGCGGCGGCCGCCACTTCGTCCAACCGAACCGGCTCCGGATTCAACTTCGGCGGCGCCGCATACGCCCGCGCCTGCCGAAACAGATCGACGACCTGGTCTTGCGCCGCCTCCAACTGATCCAACAGCAGCCCCAGCGCCGGCCGGTCAGCCGTCTCCAGCCGCAGCAGGTCGATTTTGGCCTGCCCTCGCTGCAAAGCGTTGCCGCACTCGTGCCCCAGCGCCCGCACCGCCTGCGCGACGGCGGCCCGCCGATCCGCGTCGCCGTTGATGGGCGCGACCGGCCGGTCATCGGGCGGCTGGGTCGACGGCACGGTCATTTCCACCTCGAAACGACTTCAAGCCGACGGCGCTTCAACGAACGAGCCCGCGAACGGAAACCGAACACGGTTCTCCTCGAACGGAGGAAGGCCTCTCGGTGGACGTTTCAAGATTGTAGGCGCGGAAGCGTCAGGACGCGGGAATGATGAACAAGAGACCTCGCCGACGGCGTCACCGCCGCAGCAGGCCGTGGGGTCGGCCGGCGCCGGTCGGCACTTCATCCTTAAGACCACCGTCGCGCGAAATGACCCCTTGGACGCCGAGTTCCCCGGGATGCCGCGCGATCTTGTCGGCGAAGACCTGCAGATCCTTCAAGATTTTCTCGAACTGATTCAGATTGCGCACGAGCAGAAACGCGGCGTCGTCGACGTTGCGATACAGCGACGGATCGGACGTCAGCCGTTGGAACGTTCCGTCTTGCTCGCGCAACTGCTTGGCGATCGCCTTGGCGTCGACCAGCAGCACGTTCAGCGACGCGGCGCTTTCGTCGATGTTCTTCATCGTCGATTCGCTGCGGTCGGCCACCGGCTTGGTCGCCCGTTGCAGGTTCTTCGACACCGCGTCGATCTCGCCCACCGTACCGTTCAGACGGTCGATCAGTTCGTCGGCCTTGGCCATCACCTTTTGCAGATCATCGCTCGACTTCCGCAGATTGGTCACGGTGTTGCGGGCGTCGGCTTGCACTTCGGGCGTCAGAACGTTGTTGACGCCTTCGAGGGCTTCATTCAGTTCCGTCACCGCCGACTGCAACTGTTCGACGGTGGCCGTCACACGGTCGCCGTTGGCCGCCAGCAGTTTGTCGACGCGGTCGCCCACGCTGGTCCATTTCTGAGCGGCCGCCCGAATGTCGACCAGCGATTTGTTCAGATTCGGCACCGTCTGATCGGCGTCGCTGAGGATGCTGCTGGCGTCGAACGGCGACACGCCTTCCAAGATCGTGCCGGGTGGAATGATCGGGCGGTCTTTAACGCCTTGCGCGTCTTTGCCGGCGACCAGTTCCAGTTCAGTGTCACCCAGTAGGGAACGGCGCAGGGTCGGTTCGTCGCCCAACCGCAGTGGGTGGTCGGGGTCGATCGACAACGTGAGGAAGACCAGCGATTTGTCCTCGTCGTACTCTACGGCGCGCACTTCGCCGACGCGAATGCCGGCGCGACGGACGGGAAGATTCGCCTCGGCGCCGGGCGCGTACTTCAGCGCGACGAAGTAAGTCAGCCGCGATTCGATGGTGAAGCGGAATTCACCGAACCAGATGGTAAGGGCGGCCAGCGCGAAGCCGGCCACCAGTGTGACCAGCCCCACGGCGAAGCGCATCCGTTGTTCCGTCATCGCCGGGTTCCTTCCCTGGTCGGTTCAAGCGGACGTCGCCCGTCATTGTTAGCCACCGCTTTCCTCAGCGGCGCGTCCTTACGCTCAGCGTCGCTAAG
>JBOFFD010001166.1:0-3233 GCA_051648425.1 Planctomycetia bacterium | reverse complement strand
CGACGACGGCGTCGACGCCGCCGCGCGGCACCAGCCGCACGCCCGGTTCGGGAAACGGCAGCCCGGCGCCGCGGAAGAACGCGGACGCCTGCCCGCGCACGGCGGTGACCGCGCGGTAGGCCGGGTCGCGGGTGTCGAGGAGCTTCTTGCCGGCCGAGAGGAACTCGCCCTCGGCCCCGAAGGCGTCGGCCGCCTCCGACTTCTGAGCGGGGGACAGGGTCTTGCGGACGCCGAACCAGGTGAACGACAGCCGCAGCGCGGCGAACGACGAACGCAGACGGTCGGCGGCCTCGTCGGCGCGCGCCGGGGCCGCGTTGAGCAACGACGTCATACTTGATACTCCGTTGGGTTAAGATTCGTGTGATCGAACGTCGAAACGTGATGAATGTGATCTGAAATAGTCGCCGAACTCAGATAAGAAAGATTCTCAATTCAGTTGGCGGACGGATCGCGGTTCACACGCCGCCGAGGGCCGCCAATCTGATTCACGCCGCCGTGCTGAAACAGTCCGGGACGGTCGGCCGACAGGCACCGGCCGCTCGCCCAGGTTCTTAGGCGGTCGACCGACTCGGCCGCCGTCTTCGCCACCGGCACGACGTTGCGCGCCGCCTCGACCAACGGCAGGTCCAAGAGCGCCGCCAACCGGCAGCACGCCTTCACCTCCGCGCCGGTCCAGTCGGCGTCGTCGGGCTTTCGCTGCGACCGGTCGAGATCGTACCCGGCGAGGTGGATTTCCCAGATGGCGTCCTTCTCCGCCCGGCCGGGCAGGTCGAGGAAGAAGGCGGCGTTGGAGATGCTCGGGCTGCTGCCGGCCGACCTCGGCGGGACGATCGTCACCGGCGACGCCATGTTCCGCCAACGCGACCTCTGCCGGGCGGTGCGCGACTGCGGCGGGCACTACCTGTTCACCGTAAAGGAAAACCAGAAGAACCTGAGGGTCGACGTCGCGGCGGGTCTGACGTTCGAGCGGATCGCGGCGACTTTTTCCCCCGACGGGCCGCGTGCCGGCGAAGGAACCGACCCCGGGGCCTTGGTACGCCGTGCAGGTCGACAAGGGTCACGGCCGGCGTGAAGTACGAACGTTGGAAACGACGACGAACCTGGGCGGCGGCCATCGTTGGAAAGGGCTGCGGCAGGGGTTCCGCCGGACGCGGGAGCGGCGGGTGAACGGCAAGAAGACGGTGGCGGCGGCGTACGGGATCACGAGCCTGCCGCCGGAACAAGCGGACGCGGCGCGGCTACTGGAGCTGACGCGGGGCCACTGGGGGATCGAGAACGGGCTGCACTGGGTGAAGGACGTGACGCTGGGCGAGGACGGCGGCCGGGTGCGGAAAGGGTCGGCGCCGCAGGTGCTGGCGGCGCTGCGGAACACGGCGGTGCACGTGCTGAAACGACTGAACGGCAACGTGCGGGCGGCCGTAGAAACCGCCGCCGCCGACCTACCCGCCGCCTTCCGCATGCTTTTCAACGCAAAGTTGAAACTGTGAAAGGCCCTGAAGGTCAGGCTCCGCTTCGACGCATCGGTTTGAAAGGGATTCGACGAAACGCCTCGAAGGCGCCGTGGTACAGTCTACGCCTAAAATAGAGGACGAGCGTCGCCGCCAGGCAGACGTACGAAGCAACGCTCAGCGATCGAGCGATGCGCCGCCAGCTCCATCCCGGAACGAGAATCCAGTTCGAGAACGGCCGTTGACGAATCTGCCATGAATCCATCACCCTCGGATCCGCCGCCGGATCGAGCAGTTGAAATTGTCGTCCTTCGGAATCCAAGGGCCAAGCGGCGACCATATGACCGACCGTTCGTTGCTTCGGATCGTACTCCGGCGCAAGCAGCACGATCATGGCGGAGGAAGGAAAAGAGTCCTTCGCATCAATGCGGCGTAGAACCAGCGACAGACCGAAATCCTCGGCGACGTCCAAAACCTCCTCCACCGTCGCGCCGGTAGGACGGACGGGCAGGCGTTCGGAAAGACGTTCGACGTCGATATCGAAACCGTGGTGTTTCGCGACGAACCACAACGAGGCCGCGCTGCACGACACCGCGTCGCGAGGCTCGGCAGCGCCCGCTTGGCCGACGGCGAGCAGGAAAGTCAGAACCGCCGCTCCCCGGCGCATTACGATTCCCGCCGCTGCTTGATGAACCGCATGAAGAGTGTTCCACCACCCGCGACCGCCACGCCGGTGACCGCGAAGTAGACCCAAGTCCAGAGCGACATGCTTCGGCCGGAGGCGGCTTTCGATTCCAGCAACCGACGGCGTTCATCTTCCGCCAACTGCATGGTCTTCTTGACGTCGTCGACGTCGACGCGGCTGGGGAGCACCCGTTCGTCGCGAGGGATGGAATTCGCTCTTTCACGAGATTCAGGGGTTGAAATAGGATACTTCTTGTCGAACTTGAGCTCGATCGCGTCTGCGTTCAACCCGGTGTTCAACGAAACGGAGCCGGTAATGAAATTCAAATCGGTTCGCCAACTAGCGACATCGCTCACCTCATGAGCCGAGCCCCCTGTCTTCCCGAACAATTCTGAAGTCACCGTTTTCGGAAACCAGATCTTTTGTCCGTCGGCTTCGACTTCTTGGAAATCGACCGTCCGCCACATCCGCGCCCGTTTTCCGTTGTGCCTGGATTCAAAACACAACGCATGTCCGTCGCGTTCTGGGTCTACCCACCAAATCCTCTCCCCGACGAATTTCTTATTCGGGTTGGCGGAAGCATAGATAAACTTCACTTCGATGCATTTCCGTCCATCTAGGGATGATTCGGCGTAGCTGTATTGCGTCTTCGCTTCCTTCGATAACATCGCCCAGTAGGCCGGAAAGTAGCACTCCATCGGAAGCCGGTAGTCCGCGGGGCTTCCATTGGTCGACACGATGCTCTGCGAGGGTATCACCTTCGGGCCGGCATACCTTTTGACCCGCCGAACTTCCCCGCCAGGCCGGACCGACGTGCGTTCCGTGAGCGCGCCCGCCGTCGTCGTTCTCATTTCCTCCCAGGCGATGAAGCCTGTATCGATGTACCAGCATTTCGCGGTCGCCGAGCGGTCAGTGGCTGCCTGTATCGCTCCGTCGACGACCGGACCTTCCTCCCACTCCATCAGAAACGTTGCGTCGCGCACCTTCGACGTCACCGCGTCGATGATTGAAATGTAAGGAGAAGTGGAAATCATGGCGACCCCCAAGCAGACGAATCCGAAAGACATATTACGTCGGCATGGATGTAAGTCGTATCGCGA
>JBOFFD010001165.1:0-6310 GCA_051648425.1 Planctomycetia bacterium | reverse complement strand
CTGCTGCCGGGCGACACCGCCGTCGCCGAAGACGTTGGTGACAAGGTGGTGGCAGTCGCCGACGTGGTCGACCGCTTGGCGTCCGCTCCCGCCGACCGCAAACTTCTGGTCTTGGACTGCCAACGCGCCGAGCAGGTGTGGCCGATCGGCGTTCTGGCCGAAGACTTCGTCGCCGCCGTCGAGGCGCTGCTGAAGACGCTCCCCGCCGACCGCCGTCGCAATCTGTACGTTCTCTACTCCTGCTCGCCCGGCGAACGCAGTTGGGACGCCCCCGAGTTCGGCCGCACCGCCTTCGGCCACTTCTTCGTCCGCGGCCTCTCCGGCGGCGCCGACGATCCGCAGCAGACCAACGGCATCGCCGACCGCAACGGCCGGGTCCATCTTTCCGAACTGACCAAGTACCTCCAGGAACGGGTCGGCGATTGGGCGCGCAGCCAACGGGCGGAAGCGCAGACGCCGCGGCTGACCGTGTTCGACGACGCGCCGCCGGCCGACGCCGTGGCGCTGGCGTCGCCCGGCTGGGGCGAAAGCCCGCCGGAGCCGACCGCCGTCCGTTGGGACGACGCCGTGGTCGAACGGTTGCGGCAGGCGTGGCGGCGGCACGCCCAGTTGGCGGGCCGGGCGCCCCCGCCGCTACACCGGCGGCCGCAGACCTGGCGGCTGATGGAAGAGAATTTGATGCGGGCGGAAGAGTTCGGCCGGGCCGGCGATGCCGTCGCGCTGACCGACGCCCTGACCATTGTGGAAAGCCGGCTGGACGATCTGGAAGCGGCGTCGGCGGGCGGCGTCGACGGCGTGGCGCCGCCGTCGTTGGCGATGGCCGAGTATCTCCGCGGCGGACCGCCGGCGAAAGAGAAAAACCCGCGAGGGCCGGATTTCGCGGGCGTGGTCGCGGCGGCCGTCGAGGGCCGGCTCGACGCCCCCGCCGCCGCCAAACGGCTGGAGTCGGTCGAACTGGTCGCGCCGACGCCGCCGAGCGAAACCGTTCTGCTGCGGGCGGCGGGGAAGGCGGCCGCCGATCGGTCGGCGGCGGACTTGAAGACGCTGTTGCAGCGACGCCTCGCCGCCGAAGCCGCCGCCGTACCGGGCGGCCTTCGCGCCGCGGCGGTCTTCCCCTGGGTGCGCGGCCGGGTCGATCGCGCCGACTCCCTGCGCCGGCCGCGCGAAGACAAGTACTTCGCGACCGCCGGGGCGAAGGAAGTCGCCGTCGGCAAAGGCGCGCCGCCGGCCGCGTCGACCGCCGACGAAGAGGCCGAGTCGTACCAGGCCGCCTCGTCCGACGGCGCCCGCCTGGCCGGCGCCTTGGAAATCCGCGAACGCCTGTTGGCCGACGTGCCGCCGTTGTTGGCGTTGGCGTCACACCGTCCGTGGCAGCAATCGGCCGACGCGCTCGACGACGATCTTTTCGCCAAGACGCTCAAGAGCGACCTTGAAACCTTGCTCGACGGCCTACGCGAACTCGATCGGCGGCTGCGCGCCGACCCGTCGGGATGGGACGCGGAACAGGCGCGTCGCGAGCTGGTGGTGGTGGAGCAGTCGGCCGCCGATCTGGACAAACTGCATCGCGAGAAAATACTGCCGGCGGTGCGTCGCGAGATGGTCGATTTAGGCGGAGCCAGCGGCAGCGCCGCGACGCAGGAGGAATGGCGCCGAATCGACCGCATTCTGGCGGCGCCCACGCCGGCCCACCCGGAAGACCCGGTGCGGTCGGCGGCGGTGCGCGTCCGCCTCTTGCAGCGGGCGGCGTCGCCGGCGGCCCAGCAAGGTTCGACGACCCCGCCCGCCGCCGGCGACCGCCCCACCGCGATCGCCACTCAAGCCGAGGAACTGCGGCGCAATCGGCTGGCGCGGATCGCCCGGCTGGCGAAACGGTGGCTGGCGATCGGGCGCGACGGCGCGTTCGACGGATCCGTCGCACCCGACGGCGTCGAGGTCGCCACGCGGTGGCGCGAGCGCTACGCCCTCGCGTTTCGTGGGCCGCGCGGCGGCGAAGACGATCTGCCGTTGCTGCTGCGCGGCGAGACCGCGCAACGGCTGTTGGAAGGGTACGCGGCCGCCGGCGCCGCCGACCAATTCATTGAAGAGCTGGGCGACTGGCGGCTGGGCGAGTTCCTGGCGTGGCACGCCGCGCGGACGACCGAAGACTTCTGGACCGACGGCGTCGCCGGTTCGCCGTATTTCGCCCGGTCGGCCGAGGAACTTCTGCGGGCCGCCCGCCGCATCCACCCTCGCGGTTCCAGCGCCTTCGTCGACGCCGCCGATCGGCTTCGCGCCCTGACGGACGCCTCCGACGCGCTGCGGCTCGCGCCGTCGCCGGGGCGCATCCGTTTTCGCGGCACCGACGCCGAGCGATTGACGCTGACGGTCGACTCCCTGCCCGAGACGTTTCCCGTCGGCGTCGCCGCGTTGCGCGTCAAGCTCGTCGGCGACGGCGTCGAACTGCGCGAAGAGACCGGCGGCGCCTACACCCTCGCCCGGCTCGCGCCCAAAGCGACGCCGGCGGCAGTCGACCCCGGCGTGGAAGCTGGCCTATTCTTCCGCGGCCGAGCGCCGACGACCGTCGTCCCGGTGTCGCTCGGCAAGGACGAGGGTCTGGCGGTCGTCTTCGACAACCCCAAAAGGCCCGACGCTCAACTGGTGGTCCGCCTTGCCGAAAGTCAGCGGAGCGATCTGAAACTGCTCTTCGTGCTCGATTGCTCGGCGAGCATGGAGGAAGACCGCCGTATGGCGCAGATGATTCAGGTGTTGCAACGGTTCGCCGAGCAGGTGCCCGACAACGCGGTGGAAGTCGGCGTGCGGTTGTTCGGCCAGGGTCAGCGTTGGGTGGATGGACAGGACGAACCGCCCGGCGCGCGGACCGACACCGAACTCGTCTTACCGCTGGCGGGCTTCCGCCGGGAACGGTTCAAAGACGTCGTGTTTCCACGTCTAAGACCGACCGGCGCGACGCCGCTTTTCCACGCCTTGATGCAGACGCCCGGCGACTTCGCGCGAATTAAGACCGGTCGGAAGGCGGTGATTTGTATTTCCGACGGCGCCGACAACTGGGAGGCGATCAATGAACGCGGCTATCCCGGCCTCGCCGAGTTGAAGGAACGGCTCGACGGAACCGGGCTGACGGTGAACACCATCGGCTTCGGGGTCGACGACGCGGCCTTCGCGAAACTGGAAAAGATCGCCGAGGTCGGCAGAGGGCAGGCGGCCCGCGCCGCGAAGGCGGCCGACCTGTTGGAGCAGGTGGCGGGACTGGTCGGCCTACTGCGCTTCCAGGCGACCTCGGCGGGCAAAGCCTTTCCGAAGGAGCCGGAGCCGCTCGAAACCGCCGCCAAAATCCAACCGGTGCCGGCGGGCGTCTTCGATCTGCGGGTGCTTGACGTCCGCGAAAAAACGGTCGCCGAGCGGACGGCCCGGCTTTTCCCCGGCGAGCGCCATGAGTTCCTCTTCGACGGCTCGCAACTGCGCTACGCCGACCTCGATTTCGGGCCGACCGTGGCCAGCGTGCCGCCCGACCCGGCTGACGTCAAGTTGACAGTGCTGCGCGCCCAACCGCGGGCGGGGGGCGTCGAGCTGCGGTTGTCTTTGTTCAAACCGGCGGCGCCCGACTGGCGGCCGGCGACGGTAAGGGCGTACCTGCGGCCGGCGGGCGTCGAACGAACGTACGCCCTGCCGCCGACGCCGCCGAACGTGCCGGGCTTCCGCACCCCGGTCTGGCAGTTCACGGCGGAGGATTGGCCGACCGACGCGCGGGAAGCCGACTTGGAAGTCCACTGGACCGAAGCCGGCGACGACGCTCCGCCGCCGATTGAAATCGGCTGGACCGACTCGCCCGACGCCGTCGCGCTGAAGCTGCCGCCGGGCGTCCAAATGACCCGCCGTCTGTTCCAACCGACGCCGGTGACGGGCGAGGTGAAGAACGCGGCCCGGTTGACGTTCGTCTTCCCGGAATCGGCGACCGACGTTGCCCGTTGGGGCGTCGGTTTTAGAGAGGAAGTCCGCTACCTGCGGACCGACGCCGACCCGCGCGCGAAGGTGGTCAACGCCGTCGGCGTGCTGGACGGCGAGACGAAGCCGGCGTCGATCCTGCTGTACAAACCGCCCGTCGACCGGCCCGGTTCGTCGTTGTCGACGAGGCTGCGCATCGGTCTGCAAGGGGCGTTCTGAGAACGATTCGTAATTCCCGAGTGCACTTCAGTTTTCGACGCTTCTAATTCGAATACTTGCGGTTGATTCTTCAATAAGCCTGCTGATTCTGAATCGAAGCGGAATCGATCCCCCAAAACGCGTCGAGAGTGTTGACTACGTCTTTCTTTCCCTGCTTCGTCAAGATGTCGCGCAGTTTCAAGACCGCTTGCCGCATGCGGGGGTCGTTTTTCGGCAACACCTTCATCAAGGTCGCCACCAATTTTTCCTGGCAGCCCTGAGCTTCCGGGAGTCGGCCCGCGCCAAGATGCACCTTGACGGCCACGGGGAAATACTTGGCGCGAAGCTCTTCGCTGTTGTTAACAAGTTTTGACCAGTCGTCGTCGAAGTCGGCGAGCCGATGGATGGCGGAATCGAAATCGCCCGACCCCGCGGCCGCGTCGATCATGCCGAGGCGTGCGATGATGATGTGAGGATGGCGGAGACCCAGTGTTCTCGTCCGACACGACAGCGACTTGGAGAATAGTGCTTCGGCCTTCTTCCAGTCGCTTCTCGCCAACGCAATTCGACCGGCAAGATCGAGGCACGCCGTATTGAGCGGGTGCGTTGGATCGAACCGTCCGTCGTAAAAGGCGGCAAGTCGACGGACCATCGGTTCGGCATCGTTGATGCGCCCGGCACCGAGAAGCATTTCTGAAAGTGAGTCCATCGCCATCATGCACAAAAACGAATCTTCCCCGATCTTCCCTCCGATCGATTGAACGGCGTCCTCGGCCGCTTTGAACTCGCCTTCATCGAACGACTTCGTCAGCCGATTCAAAGACGACTTCAGATTCTGCGATTGTTTGACCAACTCCTTGAAATCGGTTTCATCGTCCAGGGCCGCGGCTTTCTCCACGTCCCGCTTGATGGCGAGCGTAATCTGCCGTTTCCAGTGTTGATTCGGAGTGTAATCCGCCTCGAATTTTTGTAGACGTTCAATCTTTTCCAACAATACGGCGATGTCGCGAGGGCTTTCAATTTGTTTAACGCCATTCGCAATCTCCGACTCCAGAACGAAGGCGATTTTCGCCGCCGAGTCGCCGTACGGGCCGACTTCATCTCCGGCGGAAGACCGATCGGGCGGTGAAGTCGCTAGAGCGAAGGCGATCCAAACAGCCTTACTTTCCGATGCGCGGCTGAAAATCCAGGCGAAGCATGCTTTGACTTTCAGGATGCTCATGGCCGACATGATCTCCATTTTTCACCTACATCCGGCCTGGGGGTACGGAATTGAATGCGAAGACTTTTCGAAGAAACACCCGATCACCGCAAAGGAATTGGAGTGGATGACGGCTGGAAGCGTAAATCACTAGGAAAAAGAAGTCAAGAGTCCGCATGGGTCTTGCGGCCAATAGCCATTGATGCCGTAGTTCCGGCCGTTCACGCCGCGTAAATGCCACCCGAACCGATGGAGCCGCCGGCCGAACAGCCCGGCCTGCTCACGCCGGGACGGCGGTGCGCTGCAGGATGCCGGCGATGATTGATTCGACGGCCGCCCGGCCGCCGCTGGGGGTGAGTCCGCGCGCCACCACTCGGTGCGACAACACCGGCACGGCCATTTCCTTCACGTCGTCCGGGGCGACGAACGTCCGCCCGCGCAAGAGCGCCAGCGCCTGCGCCGCCCGGTACAAGAGCAACGCGCCGCGGGTGCTGGCGCCGACGATCAGTTCGGGGTGCTCGCGGGTGGCGTGGATCACGTCAAGCAGGTAGTCGACCACGCTGCGCTCGAACTCGACGTGCCGAGCGGCGTGTTGCATCCGCAGGACGTCGCCGACGGTCACCACGCTCTTCATGTCGACCACCGGCTCGCCGTCGCGGTGGTTGGCCAGCAGGCGGTGTTCCTCTTCGCGCGGCGGGTAGCCGACGGTGATGCGCAGCATGAAACGGTCGAGCTGGCTTTCGGGAAGCGGGTAGGTGCCCTCGAACTCGAACGGGTTCTGCGTCGCCAAGACGATGAAGGGCGGCGGCAGCGGATAGGTGGAACCGTCCACGGAAACTTGGCCGTCGTTCATCGCCTCCAAGAGCGCGCTTTGGGTGCGCGGCGAGGTGCGATTGATTTCGTCGGCCAGCACCACGTGCTTGAAGAGCGGTCCCTTTTTGAAGGTGAACTCGCCGGTGGTGTTGTTGT
>JBOFFD010001164.1:0-6195 GCA_051648425.1 Planctomycetia bacterium | reverse complement strand
CGACCGCCGCCCTTGCTCTGATCCGCCGCAGCGACGCCGACGGCGTCCGTCGCGTTTTGACGCAGTGGAACGCCGGCTGGGGGCGGTATTCGCTCGTCGGCGGCCACGTCGAACCGGGCGAATCGTTCGCCGACTGCTGCCGACGCGAAGTCGCCGAGGAACTCGGCCTGACGCCCGACTTCGACTTCGACGTGGCGGCCGAGCCGTTGGGGCCGATCTGCGAGTACACCGCGTTTTCGCTGAAGGCGGGCGTTGAGACGTTGTACCGCGTCGCACTATTCGCCGTCGCCCTGCGAACGCCGACGGCCCACGCCCGGATCGACGCCGACCCCGCCAACCGCTGGCTGACCGAAACCGAAGTCGCCGCCCGCGCCGCCACCGACGGCCGTCCGGTTTCCGACCAGGTCGCCATCGTGCTAGAACGATTCGGCGTCTGGAAAGAGCAGTTCGAGGGAAGCCGTTCCGACGGCGACAAGGGCGAGAAACGATGAACCCTCGAAATCACAAAACCTTTGCCGCGTCGGCGCCCGCGTCGGCGCCCGCGTCGGCCGGCGGCGCGGTCTAGTATGCGAGGAGATATGGTGTGCCGCCGATCGTAGTTTTCAGCATCAAGGCGCGAACGAAAATGCAGCAACGCACCGCCGGCGAACGTGTTCAGAACCCGACGGCCGCCGACGGCCGATTCGACGAAGTAAGTCGTAAGATCGGGAAAATTTTCGAAGGCGCGAGCATCGTCGTCGTTCAGGATTTGTACTCCGGCTTCCGAACCGAGCCGGGTGAATTCATTCTGTTGGTGGAGACGACCACCGACGGCGTCGGCGACGGTTTGTCGGTCGTCAAAATAGCTTCCGCGGAGAAACTGCGGACGGAGCTGGAGGGTTGGACGTCCTGTCGGCCGCCTGGACTGCGGCACGACATCGTCTTAATGGACTTGGAGCCTGGCTACGCCGACTCAAGGAAGAGCGAACTCGCCGCGTTGATGTACGCCGACGCCGAGCAGTTGATCGGCGTCGATCAGACGGTGACGTTGGAGGCGGCCGCGATCGACGCCGTCTTATACGGCGCGCCGACGGTGGAATCGGTCGCCGACGTGCTGTTTCAGATCTACACGCGGCTCGGTTTGTTGCTCTACAGTCACGGCTGGAACGACGACCCCGGACTGCCGGAACCCGGCCTTCCTCCCGTCGCGGAGCCAGCGCCGTCGACCAAGCCGCCGTACCCCTACGAGCGGCTCGACCGTCGGTTGGAAGAGAATCTGAAACTCTGGCGCACGGTCGATACGACGGCGTTTCGCATGCGGGCGTCGGCGACGACGGAGACGGTGAACGAACCGTTGAGATACCTGTTCCGCGATCCAGTCGACATGATGTCTTACATCTTCAATCAACGGAATCCGGAGAGATTCGTACCGGCGATGCGGCGCGGCCGGTCGCATGGCGACTTGCACGGCCGCAACGTGCTCGTCGGCCGCGTCGGCGACCGCGTGTTTTGGCCCGCCGTCTTCGACTACGGCGCGATGGGCCCGGCCAATCTCATCGGCTGGGATTTCGTCAAGATGGAAACCGAACTGAAAATCCGCCTGTATCCGAAGTTGTTTCCGCGCGACGCCTTCACGGCCGAGGTTCTGCGCTTCGAGGCCGCCCTCTGTGAACGAACGGAACGGTCCCGCAGCGAAGACAACTGGCCGCCGCCGGCCCGGGATGCGACACCGCGCGATCGGTTGGAGTGGCTGCTGACGTCGCTGCACCGGCTCGCCGGAGAGCAGTTGAGCGTGGGCGGCCGAGGTGATCTGTGGCTGCACGAGTATTACTTTCTGCTGGCGACGTACGGTCTCAATTCGGTGCGGTTCTTAAACCTCGGCGAAGTCGAACGGAAAGGCGCCTATCTGTCGGCCGGCGCGGCGGCGGCGCGTTTCGCACCGATCGAGAAAATTGCGAAGGTCTGAACCGGCGATTTACTGAACATGAATTTCATGAGGGGATTCAAATGAAGATTCCAACGTATCTCGACGCCTTGCAGGAGGCGGCCGCCCTACGGCGTACCGATCCGTCGCCGGAGAATCTGGAGGCCGCCCGCACGATCTTGGAGACGGCGTTCCAGGTGTACCCGCACGCACTGCCGTTGGGCGACGAATTGGTGCTCGTTCTCGAAAAGATGGGAAGGGATTCAGACGCGGCCCAACTTCTGAACGAACTGGCGCGGCGGTTCGGCGACAAGGGGGAGGAGACCCTCTGCCGGTTGGCCAAGCTCTACAAGAAGCGGGCGGGTTGGCCGCCGGCCGCCGGCGGCGAAGCGGCGGCGTACAACGCGCTGAAGGAATCGGAAGCGCTGTACGCGCGGGCCTACGAGAAGTCTTACCATTTTTACCCGCGGATCAACGAATTGTCGGTCCGCTTCCTGCGGGCGGCCGTCTCTAAGATGCTGCTGAAATCCACGGCGGCGGCCAACGTCGACGATCCGGCGGCCCTGCTCGACGACGTCGCGGCGAAAGCGGACGAGCTGCGGAACGATCCGGCGGCCTGGAAGCCGCGGTTGGACGACGACCACGTCTGGATTCCGGCGACCCGCGGCGAACTCCTCATACTGCTGGACCGATGGGAGGAAGCGGCCGCGGCCTACCTCGAAGCGCTGGCGAAGGCCGGCGGCTCCAAGTTCTACTACAAGTGCATGAAAGACCAGGCGGCGAAACTCATGCAGGCGGCGGTGGTCCTCGGACGGCGGCCGGTGGGCGGCCTGGCCGACCCGGAGGCGTTCTTCCGCTGCGATTCATGACCAGCCGCGTTCCCACTTCTCTGATTTTTTGAACCCGAAGGGATGCCCATTTATGACGACGTACACCCCGAAACCGATCGACGTGGCCGCGGTCGAACTGCCGCCGGCGCTGACGGCGCTCTTGGAACGTTTGGCGGAAAACACGCACGAGGTCTGGGCCGAAGGCCGCCTCGCCGAAGGCTGGACCTTCGGCCCGACGCGCGACGACGCCGCCAAACGCCACCCCGGCCTGGTGCCGTACGGCGAACTCACCGAATCCGAAAAAGAGTACGACCGCCGCACCGCCGCCGCCGCTTTGAAGGCGATCGTGGCGTTGGGGTGGACGATCGTCGAACGTCCGTAGAAAGCAAATCGCCGAGGTTCCGCCGACTCCTTGGAGACCGCCCATGTCCCGCTCGATCATCTACGACGTCGCCGAGAGGTACGTCTTCATCTCCAGCCCGTTCCGCGATATGCACGCCGAGCGCGACCGCCTGGAAGATGTTTTCCGCCGGCTGCGCAACCGCATCGAGCGGCTCGGCAAACGCCTTCAGTTGGACATGGTCGACCTCCGTTGGGGCGTCGACACCAAAACCGAACAGGGCGAGCGCGACGCCTTTCGCAAGGTGATGGAGGTCTGCCTCGCCGAAGTGGAACGCTGCCGACCGTTCTTCCTTGTGATTCTGGGCGACCGCTACGGCTGGGCGCCGCCGGTCGAACTGCTCGCCACCCTCGTCGAGCGGTACGACTTGAAGATCCCCCCGGAGCAGCTCGGCAAGCTGTCGATCACCGCGCTGGAAATCCAGTACGGCCTGCTCACGAACCTCGCTCTCAAGGACCGCTGCCGGATCTACATCCGCGACCTGCCGCTCGACGCCCTGGACGAGAAAAGCCGGCTCGACTTCAGCGACGCCTACCGGGCCGAACACGACCCCGAACCCGAGAAGCGGCGCGAGGCCGCCGAGCAGGCCGCCGCGCTGGCCGAACTGAAGGCGCGGCTGCTGCGGGAGGTTCCCGACCGCGTCCACGTCTATACGGCGCGGTGGAACCCGGACCCGGCCGACCCGTACGTCGACGAAAAAAGCCTGGACGATTGGGTCGAACTCGTCGGCGGGCACTTGGCCGAAGACGCCCACGAAGAGATCACGTCGATCCACTGGGAGGAGAACGAGACGGCGGAACTGGTCGATTTCGTCCGCCACCGCACCCGCCACTGGGTCGACCGCCCGCTGGTCGTCGATCCGCTGGTCGCCTTCGCGACCGAACCGGACCCCGACGCCGCCGTCGGGTCGCCGGTCTACCAACTGGTGTCGGGTGAACCGGGCGCCGGCAAGAGCACCATCTTCGCCCGGCTCGTCTTGTCGTTGGAGAAGCGGCGCGACGTGCTCGTGCTGGCGCACGCGGCCGGCATCAGCCGTCGGACGCAACGGCTGGCCGACCTGCTCCTGCGTTGGATTTCCCTCTTGGCCGAGAAACTGGACGTTCCCGATCCGGTCGACTCGACGGCCGACGCCGACGCGCTGCGCGACGCCTTTTGGAGCCTGCTGCGGCGGGCGGCGGCGACGCGCCGAGTGGTGCTGCTGGTCGACGCCCTCGACCAGTTCGCCGCCGACCCCCAAGTCGAGCATTTCGGCTGGCTGCCGCGCGAACCGGTCGCCGGCGTCCGCGGGGTGTTCACCGCCGTCGACGGCACGCCCGCCTTGCTCCGCGTCAAAGACGACGCCCGCTTCGCCGTCCGCCGGCTGCCCGACTTCACCGTCGAGGAAGCGTTGGCGATGGCCGACGGCGTCCGCAAGTCGCGCGGCGGCGCGCTGTACCAAGACGTCCGCGAAACGCTCGCCAAAGTCGTTCGGCCCGACGGCCGGCTGGCCGCGTCGTCGCCCCTCTGGATCGAACTGGCGATGTACTTCCTCGTCCGGCTGCGCGGCGCCCAGTACCGGTCGGCCGCCGACGGCGCGACCGAGGAAGACCGCCATTACCGGATGGTCGAGGCGAACGCGCTGCAACTGCCGCCGACGGTCGAGGAACTGTACGACCGGATGTTTCAGCGGATCGAAGACGACCCGGACGTCGGGCCGGCGCGGACGCGGGCGTTCGCCGTCGCGGTCGCCCTCAGCCGCAACGGCTGGCGGCGGTCCGATTTCCGCGGCTCGATCCGATCCGCCGGGTTGTTGCAACGGCTGGCCGGCGTCCCCTGGTCCGACGCCGCCTTCGGCGTCCTCGTCGACCGCTTCGAGACCCACCTCAAGGAACGCGGGCTGTTGGTGCAGTTCGATTTCTTCCATCGGCAGATGCGGACGGCGGTCCACCGCCGCTACTTGCAAGACGCGGCGGCGGTCCGGGCGGCGAACGCCGTCGTCCGCGACTTCCTCGCCGACCTGCCGCCGACCGATCCGCTGCGCCGGACGGAAACGATGCACCACCTCATCGGCGCCAACGACGCCGCCACGGCGGCCGAACACCTGGCCTCGCTGAACCCCGGACCGGACTTGAACGCCGCCGTCCAATCGCTGGCCGACCTGCTCCGTCGGAACCACGGCGACGGCATCGCGTTCGTCCGTCGCTTGCTCGGCGAGGGGGAGCCGAGCCTCGCGCCCGCCGTCGTTTTTGAAGTCGCGAACTGCTGCAACTTCGACCTCCACGACGCCTTCCGAAACGAGCACAGCACCGACCTCCGCCGCGACATCCTTCAAGCCGCCGTCGCCGCCTTCCAACGACTGCAAGCCGTCGACGAATGGCGGAACCGCGCCGACCGAGAACTCTCCGTCTCCTTCGAGCGACTCGGCGACCTCGAAAACGCCGCCGGCCGCACCGACCTCGCCCGCTCCTTCTTCGACCAGTGTCACCAGAAACTCAGCCGCCTCGCCGCCGCGCTGCCCGACGACGTCCAGGCCCAACGCGACCTCTCCGTCTCCTTCGAGCGACTCGGCGACCTCGAAAACGCCGCCGGCCGCACCGACCTCGCCCGCTCCTTCTTCGAGCAGTCGTTGGAACTCCGCCGCCGCCTCGCCGCCGCGCTGCCCGACGACGTCCAGGCCCAACGCGACCTTGGCGTCTCCTTCGAGCGACTCGGCGGCCTCGAAAACGCCGCCGGCCGCACCGACCGCGCCCGCTCCTTCTTCGACCAGTCCCTCGCCATCGCCCGCCGCCTCGCCGCCGCGCTGCCCGACGACGTCCAGGCCCAACGCGACCTCTCCGTCTCCTTCAACAAACTCGGCGACCTCGAAAACGCCGCCGGCCGCACCGACCTCGCCCGCTCCTTCTTCGACCAGTCCCTCGCCATCGCCCGCCGCCTCGCCGCCGCGCTGCCCGACGACGTCCAGGCCCAACGCGACCTTGGCGTCAGTTTCGAGCGGCTTGGTTCGGTCGCGGATTCTCCCGAAGAACAAGAAGACTGGTTGCGACAGGCCGTCGCCGTCTACGACAGGCTACGCTCGCGGATGC
>JBOFFD010001163.1:0-2314 GCA_051648425.1 Planctomycetia bacterium | reverse complement strand
CTTCGACGTCGTTCGACGCGATCAACTCGTCGTGGTTGGGAGCGGGCTACTCGGGCGACATCGCCCGCAACCTGTACTACCAAGTCAAGAAGAAGATGAATCTGTCGAAGCCGCGCAAGACCGGCCGCAAGCCGGGCCGCCCGGCCCGTAGCGAATCGGCCGCCCCCGCCCCCGTCTATTCGACGCCCCGCGCCGCCGCGCCGGCGCCGACCGGCTCTTCGCACGGCTATCTTAAGATCGAACAGACGCTCGACGCCCTCGTCGCCGACGCGGTCGCGCTTGGCGATCACAAGCTCGCCGAAGACCTCCGCGCCGCCCGCCGTCGCGTGTCGGTCAAGTTGGTCTGATTCGATCGACTTCCATCCGCTGCGTGGTCGGCTCGCCGACGGCGCGGCGTCTTCGTAGGGCGGACGTCCCCGTCCGCCCGAAAGGGATCTCCCGCCGTTCTTACTTTCTTTCGAGTTGAAGACAGCGGCTTCTCATGAAGGACGGACTTCGGTCCGTCCTTTTTCGTTGATGGGTGTTTTTGAATTTGTTGTGACGGGCGGACCGGGAGGTCCGCTCTATGACGCCGCTTCATCTTTGTTGTCAACCGGATGGCGAGCCGGCGGTGCTTTCACGGACGATCAGTCGGCCGGGAACACAGACTTTAACTGGCGGCCGGTCGGGGAAATCGAGCCGGTCGCGCAGTAGGGAGAGACCGGCCAGCGCCATCGTTTCGCCGGGGTAGGCGTACGTTGTGACGCCCACGGAGAAGATGTTGCCGATGGGCAGGTCGTCGAAGCCGGCCACGGCGAGGTCGGCGGGCACGCGGACGCCGCGCCGCAGCGCCTCGAGAATGACGCCGACGGCGACGTAGTCTTGATAGCAGACGACGCCGTCGACCCCCGCCGCCGTCAGTTGGTCGACCAGCCAAGTGTAGACCGTCGGGCCGGGGAAGTCGCTGGGCGGTTCCAAGACGACCAAGGGGGCGGCGGCGCCGGCGGGGTTCTCGCGGGCGAAATCGCAGAGCGCGTGCAAGCAGCCGGCGACGCGGTCGCGGTGGCTGCTGGTGTGCGACCCGACGACCACGGCCAAACGACGGCGGCCGAGTGACAAGAGGTGGCGGCACAAAGCCCGGCCGCCTTCCAAGTCGTCCATGGCCGACAGATCGTACTCCAGCGGTCGGTCGACGCCGCGCAGGTTCCGTTCCATCAGTACGACCGGCAGTCCGTCGAGCCGGCAGGCGGCCAGCAGCGATTCCTCCCGCCGGGTAAGCTCGTCGCTGGTGCGCGACGGAAGCAGGAACAGGCCGCGGACCCCTTGCTGACGGGCGCGGCGGACCTGCGCTCCGACGTCGCGCTCGGAGGCGTTGGGAGGCAGCGCGACCACGGCGGCGTCGAACTCAATGCCGCGACGACGGGCGGCGGCGGCGAAGGCGCTCATCACCAACGTTTGCGTGGCTTCGTAGAATGGTCCGGGGGTGATCCGGATGCAGAGCGCCCAACGCTCGGTTGCGGTTTCGCGCGGCGGCACGAGGTAGCAACCCGACCGCTCCACGGTGTGGATGATGCCCTTGTCGCGCAGAACTTGCAGCGCGCGCGACGCCGTCATGATGGAAACGCCGTACGCCGCGGACGGTGCCGGCCCGACCGTCGGTCCATTCCCAGGACCGTATGCGGTCCTCCAATTTCTCGGCAAGTTGTAAGTATTTCGACTGGGCGTCGGCGCGAGCCATAACGGAGCGACTCCGAAAGCGAGTGCGGGCTTCAGGTGGAACGGGATGGTACAGACCGTCGGCGACGACCGATCGAAAAATCATGGCCGGCGGGCGTAGGAAAGCAAAATGGCCAACGTTGCGCGGTCGGCTGGAACGGACGGCGACGATGCTTGTACAATCAACAGGGATTTTAGTATGGCGGGAACGCGCCGCTGTCCGTATCTGAATGTCGAACTTGCGGGAAACACTTGCCGAGGCGCTAATTGCGCCGGCCGGATGGTCGGTGGGAAGCGCAAATGGGATGTAGCCGAAGGGATCTTGTCAGCCGCCGCTTTGCACAACGGCGCGTCCGATTTTCGTTGTTGTACGGTGGAGGAAGGACGAAGTCGCCATGGCGTGGACCTGTGATTCGCCGACTTCCAGCGGCGAACGATGGGATGCCCTTGATCCCGCGCCGCGATTGTGTTATCGGCGATGAGTAGACCGGGCGGATCGTCCGCCGGCGGAAGCGGCTTGAGCCAACCGACCTCGCCATTCACCGAGGCCGCGGCGAACAGGAGACGAACCGAATGTCGGTGTTGGCATCGAGCCTGACGGTCGCGCTGGGGTTGTTCA
>JBOFFD010001162.1:0-1803 GCA_051648425.1 Planctomycetia bacterium | reverse complement strand
ACATCCTCGACCTGGCGAAGCTCGAGGCGGGCAAGATGCAGTTGTACCCGGAGGAATTCAGTCTGCGCGACGTGATCGAAGGTCAGATTCAAATGACCAAGCCGCTGGCCGACAAGAAGAACATTTCGCTGGAGGCCGAGATCGAAGCGGCGGTTCCGATCCTGTTCCAAGACCCCGGCAAGATTCGGCAGATTCTTTCAAACTTGCTTTCCAACGCCATCAAGTTCACGCCGGAAGGCGGCCGCATCGTCGTGCAGTGCGCCCAAGACCGCGGCCACGTCGTCTTGGCCGTCAAGGACAACGGCATCGGCATCGCCCCCGACGACCAGAAACTGATCTTCGAGAAATTCCGCCAGGCCGAGATCAGCAGTCTGACGCGCGTCCACGGCGGCACCGGCCTGGGTCTCTCCATCGTCCGCGAACTGACCAAAATCCTCGGCGGCGACGACGTCCGCCTGGAAAGCGAACTCGGCCGCGGCAGCACCTTCACCGTCCGCCTGCCCATGCACCTGTCCGAACAACGCCCGGCCGAGCTTAGCCTCGGGTCGATCGACGCCGTCGGCCCCTCGAAATCCCGCGCGAACGAAGTACGCTACTATTCGTCCGGTTCGTCGCCCTCGATCAAGCTCGATCCGTCGAGCTGATCGGTCCCGGTCGTTTCCACCGATAAGTTCCATCCCGCGTCGGAGACGTCATGGTTCGTCGACCCTCGTTCCCGTCCGCCGTCTTGGCCCTGCTCTGCGCGGCGGTCGGCGTCGCCGCCGAACCGCCCGCCCGCGACCCCGCCAAACTCGGCGAATTGCTCGCGACCTACCGCGCCGAGTTCGTGCCGCTGCCCGAAGCCGCCGGCCCCCACGCCGGCCTGCTTGTCGCACCGTTCGAGACCACCCAGGAAATGTACCTCGCCGTCATGGGGGACAACCCCAGCCGCTGGGTCGGCCGTTTGAACAGCGTCGAAAACACCAGCTTCGCCGACGCCGTCTCTTTCTGCGAGAAGACGACTACGCTGCTCCGCGGAAAAAAGCTGATCGCCGCCTACCAAGTCGTCCGGCTGCCGACCTCGGCCGAGTGGACTACCGCCTGCGCCGCCGGCACGAAGACCCCGTATTCCTTCGGCGAGGCCGCCGCCATCGACGACTATTGTTGGTACACCGGCAACGCCGCCGGAAACGATCCGCCGGTGGGCGCCAAGAAGCCGAATCCGTGGGCGTTGTACGACGTTCACGGCTATCTTTGGGAATGGTGCCTGCCCGACGACGCCAAGATCGACCCGACGGCGCCGAAGAGTAAGACGGCCCCAGCCCGCGGCGGCGCCTGGACGTCCGCCGCCGAAGAGTGCCGCACTGACGCCGTCCAACAGCGGCCGATCGGCGAGAAGCGCCCCGACCTAGGCTTCCGCTGCGTCCTGGCGAAGTCTCCCTGATCTTCGTTAGCCGCCGCTTTCCTCAGTGGCGCTTCCTTGTCCTTCGTGAGAAACCGTACGACAACCGCAGGACGCGCCGCTGAGGAAAGCGGCGGCTAACGGGACTCTTTCCGGCTTAGCGTACATTCGACCATCGGACACGAGAACCGAACGACCCCCAAGGACCGCCGCGACGTGAGCGAGACCGAACCACCGACGCCCTCCGCCGCCCCTACCTCTTCGGACGCCCCCGTCGTCGAACTGCGCGACGTGGTCGTCCGCTACGGCCGGTTCACCGCGCTCGACGGTGTTTCGCTGACCCTGCCCGCCGGCCTCACCGGCCTCGTCGGACGCAACGGCGCCGGCAAGTCGACCCTGCTGCGGCTGCTCTTGGGCCTCGT
>JBOFFD010001161.1:0-1732 GCA_051648425.1 Planctomycetia bacterium | reverse complement strand
CGTCGGGCCGAACGTGGAAACTCAGGATCGGCAGCCAGCGGAACATGGCGCCGGGGTCGCCCCAACCGCGGGCTTCGGCGCGGGCGGCGTCGAGCAGGGCGCGAGCGGCGCGAGCGGCGTCGTCGTCGCTTTCGAGCGGAATGAACACCTGCTCCGGCTCGACGACCAAACCATCGGCGCGACATTCGACGACGATGCGGCGGGGGGCCGGCCGTCGCATGATTCGCAGGCCCGGTATCCCCGGTTCGCCGTTGCCGTTGTCCTTGCGGGCGTCGGGCATGAACAGGTCTTCCTGCTCCGCCGCGTCGTCCAAGACCTCCTGCAACGACCGCAGCCGTTCGTTCGATCTCAAAAGGCCGCTGAACGTCTGCCGCTGGCCGGTCGTGGAACCGGGCAGCGTCGAGGTTAAAGCCAAGTCCGGCTCGCCGACGCCTTGCGGCAACATGCCGTCAGCGGGTCGCGCCTCGCCGGGGGCCCCTTGCGAGCCGCCGTCGTAACCCGCTTGACCCTGGTTGGCGCCGGTGTTTCCACGCATGTCCGGCCGACCGGCGGTGAGCGATCCCGGCGGCGCGCCCGAGGGATTTCCCGGCAGCCCGGCCGTGCCACCGAAACCGGCCGCGCCGGCGCGGTCGCTGGCGCCGAGGGAACCGGGCGTCCCGCCGTCGGCCGCGCCGGTTCCGCCAACCAGTCCGGGCGGCAATCGACCGGGGGGTGACGCACCGCCGGCAACGCCGTAGCCGTTGTCCGGGCCTTCCGTGATTGGCGAGCGACCGCTTCGGCCCGCCGTTCCGCCGGTTCCGCCTGGCGCGTACGGTGCAATCGACGCCGGCGCGCCGGCAGTCCCGCCGTCACGCTGCGCATACGGGCTGGGCCGGCCGGAACCACTTCCGGCGCCGCCGGCAATGCCCTGCCCCGAACCGTCGCCGCGCTGGGCGTCGTCGCCGTCATCCGCGCCGGTCGACCAACTGCTGCCAAGTCCCTTGCCACGGCCGTAACCGCGACGGCGCAACTCGCCCGTCAATGCGGAACCGACCGAACCTTCGTACTTCGCCGTCGACGACCCCGACCCCGACCCCGACCCGCCGGTGCCGAATCCGTTGCCCGTGCCGTCGCCGCCGGGGCCGCCCCGATTGAACCGTCCGCCGCCGTTTCGTCCGTCGGTCCCACCGTTCCCAGCGACATCGCCGCGGTTGCCACCCGTGCCGACCGAAGGCTCGCTCAAGGCGCCGCCGGCCCGTCCCCTGCCCTGGCCGAAACCGTCGACCCCGTCCCCATCCCCAGATCCGCCGCGGCTGAAACCGCCGGTCCCCGGTCCAAATCCATCCCCGCGTCCGCCGCCCCCACTGTTTCGCAACGCCAGCAGCCGTCGCCTTTCTTGAACCTTGGCGATCGCTTGGACGGCCAGGCTCTTGGCGACGGGATCGGGCATGTTGTAAGCCAGCTCGACGTCTTCCCCGACCAGTTCGTAGCCGAACGTCGTGCGGATGTGTTCGAGCGCCGAACGGGCGGCGTAATAGGCCGAGATGCCGTCGGGGCGAACGATGAGCAGTGGATACGGTTCCTCGGCGCGGTTCGGTCGGCCGTCGACGCCACGCGGCGTTAGACCGATGATCTGGGCGCGCAGGGCGGCCGTCAGCGCGTTCGCGGGGTCGTCGGGGTCGCCCAGGTCGTCGGCCTTCAACACCACCCCTTCCGGTTGCAGGACGATGGCGTCGGGCAGGCATTCGATGTA
>JBOFFD010001160.1:0-2798 GCA_051648425.1 Planctomycetia bacterium | reverse complement strand
GAGTCGCGGATGGGCGGCTCGCTGATGCCGGCCAACCTCATGGATTCACTCAGCCAGGAAGAGTTCTTCGACCTGGTGGTCTATCTCACCGATTTGGGTAAGACCGCGCCGCCGAAATGACGGCGGCGGACTAAGATCGGCAAGACGCCGGTCGTCCAGCCCACGCTCGCCGTCGGCACATCCACCACCCGGTGGTGGAAGATCGCGGGGATGCTGGACCGCGGTCTTCGTTCAATGCTCCCGGCAAGCGCGGGCGGGACGACCGGCGATCTTACTTACGCGGGGCCGCGTTGGGGCGTTGGATCAGTCGGCCGATTTTTTCGGCTGGTCGCCCTTCGACTTCTCCGCGGCCTTGGCGGCGAGGGCTTTCTCCAGTTCCACAGGGTCGATCTTACCGTCGCCGTCGGCGTCGACCTGTCTGAAGCGCGCCGACAAATCGCCCTTCGCTTCGCCCGGGCGGATCACGCCATCCCCGTCGGCGTCGAATTTCTCAAACAACTGGCCGGCGGCCGCTTCCGTCGTTTCGGGGGGCGTCGCCGATCGCCCGGCGTCTTTCGGCGCGACGCGGCCGGGCTTTTTTCGCGACTGCATGCGCTCGGCCATTTTCAGGATCTCAAACTTCGTCACGACGCCGTCGGAATCGCCGTCGGCCCGGTCGAACAATTGCCTCATGGGGCCGGGCGCTTCGTCGCGCTCGATCGTACCGTTGCGGTTCTTGTCCAACCGCGTGAACATCGCGACGGCCTCACCGATCGCCTTCCCACCGAGAAGACCGGCGCCGCCGGCGGCGGTGATCTTATCGAGTCCGATCTTCAGTTCTTCGCGCGTGACGAAACCGTCGCCGTCGGCGTCGATCTTACCGAACCCCCCCGACATCTGTTCGGGCGCTTCGTCCTTGCCGAGCTTGCCGTCGCCGTTGGCGTCGAACTTGCGGAGGATCATTTCCGGGTCGATCGGCCCGCCGCCCGCTTTCTTGTCCGACTTGCGCTCGGGCTGCTTCGCCGCCGGCTTGTCGGCGCCGGCCGCTTCATCGTCTTTCGCTTCGCCGGACCAGGCGAATCCGCCCGCCGCCATTGTCAAACCGGTGGTGAGAACGATCGCCGAAAACGGAATGACGCGCATGAGGTTCGCTCCACGAGAGAAAGGGTATGCGAACCATCAGCTTACAAGATGCCTCGCCGGGGGGCGTTGGATCAGTCGGCCGATTTTTTCGGCTGCCCATCCTTCGGGGTCCCGCCACCGGCTTTCATTCGGGCCTTCATCCGCTCGGCCATTTCCTTGAACTCGTCCTTCGACACCGCGCCGTCGGCGTCGCCGTCGATGCGGTCGAACATCTGCTTCATCCGATCGGGCGCTTCGTCGCGGTCGATCTTACCGTCGGCGTTTTTGTCGAGCCGGGCGAAGAACGCGCCCGGTTCGCCGAACGGGTTTCCACCGGGACCGCCCGCGGCGCCGGGACGACCCGCCGCGATCTTTTCGAGGCCGCTCTTCAGTTCTTCGCGGGTGAGGATTTCGTCGGAGTCGACGTCGATCTTCTCGAAGTTCTCGGCGAGCGCCTTTTCCGCTTCGCCCCGCGCGATCCGGCCGTCGCCGTTCTTATCCATGCGTTGCATGATCCCGTCGACGCTGGGTACTCCCTCCGGAGCGCCCGGAGCGCCGCCGGCGCGTCGGCCGCCCATGCGTTGCACCACGACTTTCAGTTCAACGGCGTCGACGAACCCGTCGCCGTCGGCGTCGACTCGCGCGAAGCCTTCCGCCATCCGCTCGGGCGCTTCGGCTTCGTCGAGCTTGCCGTCGCCATTGGTGTCGAACCGGCGCAGAATCATTTCCGGATCGATCGGCCGGTCGCCGTCCTTCTTTTCAAACTTCCGCTCGACCAGCTTCTTCGCCGGCTTTTCCGCGCCGGCTTCTTCCTTGCCCTTGGCGTCGTCGGCGAAGGCGGATCCGCCGGCCGTCAGTGTAAGACCGGTGGTAAGAACGATCGCTTGAAACGGCAGGATGCGCATGAAACTCACTCCAACGGGGAAACGGGGTCGACGTGGTTCTTCCTCCTTTCAACCCGCGCCGACCGTGAAAGTTCCGCGAGTGGGCGAAATCGGCGCGGTCAAGAAACGACGGCGGACGGATTGCAGGCAACCCGTCCGCCGATTGGATCGAAATCAGTCGGTCGTCGAAGTGGTTACTTCTTCGCCAGTTCGGTTTCGACCGCTTTCATCACCTCGGCCGAATCCGGGTCGACGCGCGGCGCGAAGCGGGCGACGACCTTGCCGTCGCGGCCGATCAAGAACTTCTCGAAGTTCCAACTGATCGGTCCGGTCTTCCCGTCGATCTTCTGCGCGGTGAGGTAGTCGTAGAGGGGCGCCGCTCCGCTGCCTTTGACGGCCACCTTCGAGAACATGTCGAACTTCACGCCGTAGTTGGCGGTGCAGAACTGTTGGATTTCCGAATCACTGCCCGGTTCCTGGCTGCCGAAGTCGTTCGACGGAAAGCCCAGGACGGCCAACCCTTTGTCGCTGAACTTGTCGTGAAGGCCTTGCAGCTTTTCATACTGCGGGGTGAGGCCGCACTGGCTGGCGACGTTGACGACGAGAACGACCTTGCCCTTGTACTTAGACAGTTCGACCGGCTTGCCGTCGATCGACTTGACGGTGAAATCGAGCGGCGACTTGGGGGCGTCGGCGCCGTCGGCCGAGACACCGATCGACAACAGACATCCGGCGGCCAGGGTGAAGATCGACTTCATGAAACGGCTCCTTGGAGGTTGGCTCGAACGAACGCGGCGTGCAAGGGAGGGACGA
>JBOFFD010001159.1:0-2829 GCA_051648425.1 Planctomycetia bacterium | reverse complement strand
CATCCACCGCGAATTCAAACTGCGCATGGCGAAGGAAGAGATCGTCCGCCGCGCCGTCGACGGGGTGAAGCTGGCCCGCAGCCTGTGCGGCGACGTCGAGTTCTCGCCGGAAGACGCCAGCCGCACCGAACTCGACTTCCTGGCCGAGGTCGTGGAAGCCGCCATCGCCGCCGGCGCCACCACCGTGAACATCCCCGACACCGTCGGTTACAGCACCCCCGACGAATACGCCGCCATCATCCGCCATCTGAAAAACACGGTGCCGAACATCGACCAAGCGGTCGTCAGCGTCCACTGTCACAATGACCTGGGCTTGGCCGTCGCCAACAGCTTGGCCGCCGTCATGGCCGGCGCCCGGCAGGTCGAATGCACCGTCAACGGCATCGGCGAACGGGCCGGCAACGCCTCGCTCGAGGAAATCGTCATGGCGCTTCAAACCCGTAAAGACCGCTACCCCGGTCTGTACACCAACATTCAGACGAAGCGCCTCTTCCCCACCAGCCGGCTCGTCAGCAACACCACCGGCATGCAGGTGCAGCGCAACAAGGCGATCGTCGGCCAAAACGCCTTCGCGCACGAATCGGGCATCCATCAAGACGGCATGCTGAAAGAGCGCCGCACCTACGAAATCATGGACCCGACCGACGTCGGCTTCCCGCGCACCGAACTGGTCTTAGGAAAGCACTCCGGCCGCCACGCCCTGCGCAAGCGGATGGAGGAACTCGGCTACCACTTGGCCGAGGAACAGCTCGTCACGCTGTTCGAGGATTTCAAACGGCTGTGCGACAAGAAGAAGGAAATCTACGACGCCGACCTGGAAGCGTTGATCGACCAGCAGTTGCACGCCGCCGTTAAGACGTGGCGTTTGAAGAGCCTGCACACCTCGGCCGGCACGGGCTGCGTACCGTCGGCCACCGTGGCGCTGGTGCGCCATGACGGCGCCGAGTTCATGCAGGCCGAGTTCGGCGACGGCCCGGTCGACGCCATCTTTAAGACCATCATGAAGATCACCGGCCTTCAGGTCCGCCTCACCGACTACTCCATCCGCAGCGTCACCGTCGGCGAAGACGCCCAAGGCGAGGCGTACGTCGAACTGGTGCACGAAGAGCGCGTCTTCCGCAGCCGCGCGGTATCGACCGACATCGTCGAAGCCAGCGCCCTGGCCTTCCTGAACGCCGTCAACCACGTCTGCTCCGGCGAAGCGATCCGCGCCGGCCAACCGGCGATGAGCCTGACGCCTTAACGGTCTTAGGCGCGGCCTGCACCGTCGGGCCGTAAGTCCAAAATGTAGGGCGGAACTCTGGTCCGCCCGTGAGGAGGGCGGGGACGAAACGCCGTTCTCCGATCGGCGGCGTCTGAATAGACGGGCGGACCAGAGTTCCGCCCTACATAAGACGTCGGCTCCTTTCACTCCGACGGCAAGCCTTACTTAGTCTAAGACGGACCACCATGACCAAGCCGACCGTCTTCGTCGCCCGCCGCATCCCCGACGCCGGGCTGGATAAGTTGGCGGCGGTCTGCGACCTTGACGTCTGGCCGGAACCGCTGCCGCCGTCGGCGGCCGTGCTACGCGAGAAGGCGGCCGGCGTCGACGCCCTTCTGAGTCTGCTCACCGACCGCGTCGACGCCGCGCTCTTAGACGCCGCCCCGCGCCTCAAAGTCGTAGCCAACTTCGCCGTCGGGTACAACAACATCGACGTCGCCGCCGCCACCGCCCGCGGGCTGCCGGTCGGCAACACCCCCGGCGTGCTGACCGACGCCACCGCCGACATCGCCGTGACGCTGCTCTTAGCCGCCGCCCGCCGGCTGGTGGAAAGCGACGCCTACGCCCGCAGCGGCGCCTGGAAGACCTGGGAACCGCTGGGGCACATCGGCGTCGATCTCGTGGGTAAGACGGTCGGCGTCTTCGGCATGGGTCGCATTGGTTTCGCCTTCGCCCGGCGGATGCACTTCGGTTGGAACATGCCGGTGGTGTACACGGCGAACCGCGACCACGCCGAGGCCGACGAGCAGCTCGGCGCCCGCCGGGTGGATTTCGACGAACTGCTGGCGACGGCCGACTTCGTCAGCGTCCACGCCAGCTACAACCCATCGACCCACCACGTCTTCGACGCCGCCGTGTTCGCTAAGATGAAGCCGTCGGCGGTGTTCGTCAACACCGCCCGCGGCGCGTTGCACCAGCAGGCCGACTTGGTCGCGGCGCTGAAGTCTAAGACGATCTTCGCCGCCGGCCTCGACGTCACCGACCCCGAACCGCCCGACCCATCCGACGAACTGCTGACACTGTCCAACCTGGTGATCGCGCCGCACATCGCCAGCGCCACCCGCGCCACCCGCGACGCGATGGCGCTTCGCGCCGCCGACAACATCCTCGCGGCCCTCCGCGGCGACCGCCTGCCGTACTGCGTCAACCCGGAAGTGTACGGCGCGTAACGTCGACGAACCTGCCGCGACCGCTTATACTGCCCGAAGACCAAACCTCGTTCCCGCGACGCCCGTCGCTTGAGGAACCGTCTATGATTGCTTTGTGGGTGAAACTGGAGCAGCTCAACCCTTCTCGCCGATTTTACGGCCGCAAGCTGTGGTTCACCTGGCTCGCGATTCAGAGTCTCTTGTTGACGACGGCTTACTTCGCCGACGCCTGGCATCTGCTTATTACGTCGGCAAATAACTTCATCAAAAAGATGCCGTCAGCCTGTCAGCGGTGTCATGTGTACTGCACCTCCGGATGGTCGAAGTACGCGGCGACCTTCGCCGGAAGCCCGCGGAGGGCTTCCATGAATTCCTCCACCTTCCCGCACAACGCCTTCAACGTCGTCGGGTAGCCGC
>JBOFFD010001158.1:0-3847 GCA_051648425.1 Planctomycetia bacterium | reverse complement strand
GCGGCGGCAGCAACGGCTCGCGATGCCGGCTGTGGAAGGTGGAGTTGCAGAAGTGGGCCGACGAGACGGGCCTGATCGTCGAGGTCTGCCACTATCCGCCGGGAACGAGCAAGTGGAACCGGATCGAACACCGCTTGTTCCGCCACATCACGCGGAACTGGCGTGGCAGGCCGCTGGAAACGCTGGAGGTCGTGGTCGAATCGATCGGGGCGACGACGACGCAGACCGGCTTGGAGGTCCACGCCTGGCTCGATGCGGCGGCGTATGAGAAAGGACGGAAGATCAGCGACCGGGAACTGGCGGAATGCCGCCTCAAACCAAATTCATTCCACGGAGAATGGAACTACGAACTCCATCCCCGCCGGTGATACAAACATCCGGCAACTTATTTTGGCGCGAATCCTTAGAGGCCGGAGGCGGCGGTCGAGACGGCCGAAGCGGCCGGCAGCAACAAGTACCCCATGGTCGCCGCGGCGGTCGAATACATCACCGACGGCGCTTTTCTGACGAAGTTGGTGAAACGGCTGCGTCAGGAGACGAAGGGAATGACGGAAACGCTCGACGCCGACGGCTTGATTTCGCCCTTGACGACGCTGGCCCGCGCAGAAGCCCGCCTGAAACTGATCGAGAGCCGATCGAGCTGATCGTCGGACAGAGAATGTATTGTTTCCGTCGCACGGTCCTGTCCGCTCGCGGCGGGAAAAGCCCATACCTTCCCGCAGCCATTCTCGCAGATCGCTTCCACCGACCGGACCGCGTCCCGTAGCGCGCCACCCTCGGTCCACACCCGTTCGTCATCGGACGTCGTCCGCCGCGACATCGTCGCCTTCCCTCGCGCGACGCCGTCGCACGAGGGGGTCTTCGTTGAAATTTCCGTCGTCGATTCCGAGTGGAAACCATGTCCTGGGATTCGATTCGCGGCCAATCAGCGGTCGATACCGCAATTTGAAATTTGATGGTCTTTAGAACGGCGGATATTACCGCGCCCCACGGCTCTTAGTTCGTGGGACTTTGCTTTCGTTTTCAAGCGTCGATCGGGTCGCCGCGTTGGCAAGCGGCGGAATTGGTCGTTCCGGTTGAATTGTTTCGCGTCATTGATTTTCCGTTGAGAACACTCTGACGGTGGGAGAGGAACTACCATGAACCACGTGGTCCAAGATGAACTGATCGAATCGCTGATCGAACTGCGCCGGGCGCTGCCGTCGATGCGGTTGGGTCAGTTGGTCGCCAATATGGCGACGGCGGCGCGCGGCCCGGAACTGGGAGCCGTCTGGGACGCGGAGGACCAAGAGTTGCTCGACGCGATCCGTTCGCACCTGCGACGGCTGTCGCCCCGCGACTACGCCGAACGGGGCTGACGAAGCCCGTCGCCCGCCGCTTTCCGTCCCGTCGGCGGTTCCCTACGCTGTAAGCTCCGTTCGAGGTCGAACGACGCCTCTGCAAGTAAGGAAACGCGCCGATGAAACGAGTCATGTACCTGGCCGTCGCTTTGACGGCCGCCGCCGTCGGACCGAACGCGCTGCTGGCCGCCGAAGCCGCTCCCCGGAAAGAGCTTGCCTCGGGCCTGAAGGCGCCGGAGTCGGTAGCGATGGGCGCCGACGGCAAGGCGTACGTCAGCATCATCGGCGAGTTCGACAAGGCCGGCGACGGTTCCATCGTCCGCATCGAAGACGGCAAGGCGGTTCCGTACGCCACCGGCCTCGACGATCCGAAAGGCTTGGCGTTCGCCGGCAAGTTCCTGTACGTCACCGACAAGAACCGCATCGTCCGCATCGACGGCGAGGGTAAGACCTCGGTCTTCGTTGCGGCCGAAGCGTTTCCGAACCCGCCGCTCTTCCTCAACGACCTCGTCGCCGAGCCGGCCGACGGCACGCTGTACGTCAGCGACTCGGGTGATTTGAAAGGGGCCAAGGGGGCCGTCTATCGCATCAGTCCGAAGGGTGAAGTCACGACGCTGATCGATCAGACGAAAGTGCCCGAACTTAACGCGCCGAACGGTCTGTTGATGGACGGTCAGTTCTTTCTTTTGATGGGCGATTTCGGCACCGGGAATCTGTATCGGGTGGCGTTGGCCGACGGTAAGACGACGAAGATCGCCGAAGGCATGGGCTCGATCGACGGCGTGGTGAACGATCATTTCGGGCGGTTGTACGTCAGCGATTGGAAGGGGGGCAAGGTGTTCGTCATCGGCCGTCCGGAAATGAAGCCGATCCTGCTCGCCGAGGGGATGAAGTCGTCCGCCGACTTCTGCTACGATTTCGCCGCCAACGCGCTGATCGTACCCGACATGATGGCCGGTACGGTGGTGTCGATCCCGGCGACGGTTCCCGGCTATGAAGTCGATCAGACGCCGTTGCCGTTGAAGCCGACGGTCGCCTTCCCCGACTTGGAATGGACCGGTTGGTCGCCCGAAACCGCCGACGGAAAGCCGTTTCAGTTCCGCCCGATTCTGCTCACGCACGCCGGCGACGGGTCGAACCGCGTCTTCGTGGCGTCGCAGCAGGGGGTCGTCCACGCCTTCCCGAACGATCCGAAGGTTAAGAAGACCGAAATCTTCGTCGATCTGCAAGACCGCGTCGCCTATGACGACAAAACCAACGAAGAAGGTTTCCTAGGCCTCGCCTTCCATCCGAAGTTCAAAGAGAACGGCGAGTTCTACGTCTTTTACACCACGAAAACGGCCAAGCTCACCAACGTCGTCTCGCGCTTCCGCACGATGAAGGGCGACGCGACCAAGGGCAACCCTGCTTCTGAGGAAGTGCTGCTGCGGATCGAAAAACCGTTCTGGAACCACGACGGCGGCACCGTCGCCTTCGGCCCCGACGGCATGCTGTACATCACCCACGGCGACGGCGGCAAGGCCGACGATCCGTTCGACAACGGTCAAAAGATGTCCACCCCGCTCGGCAAGGTTCTGCGGATCGACGTCGACGGCCGGGACAAGGGCAAGGCGTACGCCGTTCCGAAGGACAACCCGTTCGTCGGCTCGAACGAGAAGGCCGACGTCATGCCGGAAATCTGGGCCTACGGCTTCCGCAACATTTGGCGCTTCGCGTTCGACTCTAAGACGGGCGACCTGTGGGCCGGCGACGTCGGTCAGAACCTGTGGGAGGAAATCGACCTGGTGACGAAGGGCGGCAACTACGGATGGGCCCGCCGCGAAGGGATGCACCCGTTCGGTAAGAACGGCGTTGGCGCGACCGCCGGCCTGGTCGACCCCGTTTGGGAATACCACCACGATATCGGTAAGTCGATCACCGGCGGCGCGGTGTACCGCGGCGACCGGCTGCCCGAACTGCATGGGTCGTACGTCTACGCCGACTACGTTTCCGGCCGAGTGTGGGCGATGACGTACGACGCCGCCGCCAAGCGGGCGACCGCCAACCGACTGCTCGTCGAAAAGGGTCAGCCGATCTATTCCTTCGGGGAGGACGAAAAGGGCGAGTTGTACTTCCTGACGTCCACCCTGAACGGCAAGGGCGTCTTCCGCTTCGAGAAGTAAGACTTGGTGAGTCGCGGGGCGGACCAACGCCGTCCGCCCTGCGTCGGCATGTTGAAATGTTCGTTCGACGACATGTCTTCGTTAGCCGCCGCTTTCCGCGGCGGCGCTTCCTTGTTCTTCCTCCGCCGTTCATCGACGAAGATCGGACGCGCCGCTGCGGAAAGCGGCGGCTAACAAAGACCCAAGTGTTCTTACTCGGCGGCGTTCGCGCCTAAGACTTTCGGCAGGGTGAGGCCGGGTTGGTTCTGATACTTGCCCTTCTTGTCGGCGTAGCTGGTTTCACACACCTCCGACGCCCGCAGAAACACGATCTGCGCGATCCCTTCCTCGGAATAGATCTTCGCC
>JBOFFD010001157.1:0-7871 GCA_051648425.1 Planctomycetia bacterium | reverse complement strand
TGGCGCGAGCTTCGCGGTGAAAGCGGTCGCCCAGCGAGCCGGCTCCGATCGACTTCGGCAGCACCTTGACGGCGACCTGCCGCTTCATGGCGACGTGTTCGGAGAGATAAACCTTCGCCATCCCTCCTTCGCCCAGCATGTCGAGAACTTTGTATTTGCCGTAGAAAAAGCCGCCCGTCTTACCGGACAGCAGTTGCCGCGCCTGATACGGCGTAAGCAGAGCCGCCTTCAACATGCCGGCGGCGACGGCCCGCGGATCCAACGGCTGCCCACTGTGCGCGGCGACTCGCTCGGCGATCTTGCCGAGCTGCGCGGGCGACAACAGCCCACTTTTTTCCACCAAACTTAGAAAGTCGTCGACGTTCGTCGCTGGAGACGCCATGCTGCGTCGTTCCTTCTAGTGCTAGCTGCTGATCCTAGTGCTGTTCCTACCCACTGCAGGGTGGGGGAAGGCGAAATCCAGGCCACGGCGACTGCTTAAGATTCAAGAGAACGTCAGATATAATCAACGGTGGAAAGTCGCCGAAATCTTCGCCGTCGATGTACATCATTTAAAGCGTGTTCGTGAAGTATCGATGAAGAGACTGTGAAATTCACTTCGATAGTTCCTTGAAGGATCTCGTTGGAGACGGTCCAGGCCGCACGGTCGGCGAACTTCTATCCATATTCCGTCGTCGCCCATTCCGATGGAAGGACCATCGCCGTGCCGCCTTGCCAGATCGCACCTTTCGGCTCGCCGCGTCGTTGGTCGTGGCCCACCCTCCTTCTGCTGGCCGTCGCCCTGGAGTGCCGTACCGTGAGCGCCGACTTGCCCGCCGCCGGCTCGACCGCCGTCGTGCCGGGGTTGACGCGCTCGACCACCGTCGCTCTGCACGGGATGTGCGCCACCAGCCATCCGCTGGCCTCCCAGGCCGCCGTCGACGTGATGAAGGCGGGCGGAACCGCAGTCGACGCCGCCATTGCCGCCAACGCCGTCTTGGGCGTCGTCGAACCGATGAGTTGCGGCATCGGCGGCGACCTGTTCGCGCTTGTCTGGAACGCCAACGAGAAAAAACTGTACGCCCTCAACGCCAGCGGCCGTTCGCCCTACGCCGCGTCGAAGGAACGGTTTCAAAGCCGCGGTCTTACACTCCTGCCTGAAACCGGTCCGCTCAGTTGGTCGGTGCCGGGCTGCGTCGACGGCTGGCGCGAATTGCACGGCCAGTTCGGTCGCAAGGCGTTCGCCGAGCTGTTGCAGCCGGCGGTTGAACTAGCGGAGAATGGTTTTCCGGTAAGCGAGGTCATCGGCCGGTCGTGGCGGGCCTCTTTCGACCTGCTGGCCGCCACGCCCGAAGCCGCCGCCGCCTACCTCATGAACGGCGTCGCCCCCGGTCCCGGTTCGACCGCGAGCAACCGCCGCTTGGCCGCCACCTACCGCACCCTGCAAACCGAAGGGCCGCGCGCGTTCTACCGCGGGTCGCTCGCCGACCGCCTCGTCGCCTACAGCGCGAAGGTCGGCGGTCTGTTCGAGGCTCGCGACTTCTTAGACCATTCGTCGACCTGGGTCGACCCGATCTCCACCACTTACCGGGGGGTCACGGTGTACCAACCGCCGCCAAACGGCCAGGGGTTGGCCGTCTTACAGATCCTGAACGTCATGGAAGGGTACGACGTCCGCGCGATGGGCCGCAACAGCCCGGCGTTCATCCACAATTTCATCGAGGCGGCGAAACTCGCCTTCGCCGACCGGGCGAAGTATTACGCCGACCCGGAATTCATGACGGAGAACCCGGTCGCCGCGCTGGCGTCGAAGGAGTATGCCGCCCGCCGTCGCGCGCTGATCGATCCGATGCGGGCGCTGACGAACGTGGACCCCGGCGATCCGAAACTGAAGCACGGCGACACGATCTATCTTACCGTGGTCGACGCCGACCGCAACGCGGTCAGTCTCATTCAGAGCATTTATCACGGTTGGGGTTCCGGACGCGCCGCCGGCGACATGGGTTTCATGATTCAGAACCGCGGCTGCAGTTTCACCTTGGAGGATGGCCACGCCAACGAACTGAAGCCGCACAAGCGACCATTCCACACCATCATACCCGGCATGGCCTTCCGCGACGGCCGACCGTGGCTGTCGTTCGGCGTCATGGGCGGCGACATGCAGCCGCAGGGTCAGGCGCAAGTCTTGATGAACATGATCGACCACGGCCTGACCCCCCAACAGTCGCTCGACGCGCCGCGGGTGCGACACGCCGGCCACGCCACCCCGCGCGGCGAGAAAATGACCGCCGGCGGCGAAACGATGCTCGAGGCGGGAATCCACCCCGAAACGGCGCGATTGCTGGAATCGTTGGGGCACCGGGTTGCGGCGTCGCCGTCGAGCGGTTTCGGCGGCGGCCAAGTCATCGCCGTCGACTACGAAAATGGCGTGCTGCTGGGCGGCTCCGACCCGCGCAAAGACGGCGCCGCCGTCGGATACTAAGACGATCGATTCCGCCGGCGAAAGTCCTCCCGAACGGCGCGACGATCTGAAAGGATGAGACGATGGTGTGCGGCGTACTGGTGTTGATGTTGACCGCGACCGCCGCCGCCGAGCCTGCCGGCACCGTCGACGACCCCATCGTCGACTGCGCCTTCACCGAGGCGGAAGCGTTCGACGGCCTCTCTCCCGACTGCCCGCCGGCGATCCGCGACCGTCAGGTCGTTCTTACCGTCACATACTTCGGCTTCGACTCCAAAATCCATCGCGGTCAGATCGTCGTCGACCAAGACCTGGCGGGCGACGTCGAGGCGGTTTTCGCGGTCGCGCTGAAGACGAAATTTCCGCTGCGGTCGGTCGTGCCGGTCTCTCACCCGAGGTATCGCAAGGATCGGACCTGGAGCGACGATTTGTCAATGGCGGCGAACAACACGTCGTCGTTCAACTACCGGGCGATCACCGGGGGTAAGACGCTGTCCAATCACGCCCTCGGACGGGCGGTCGACGTCAATCCGCTGCAGAACCCGTACATCAAGGGTAAGATCGTGCTGCCGCCGGGGGCGAAGTACGATCCGTCCGTTCCGGGCACGCTGACGCCCGACCATCCGGTGACGAAAGCCTTCCTCGCGCGCGGTTGGAAATGGGGCGGCGACTGGACCGGTCGGCCCGACTACCAGCATTTCGAGAAACCGCCGAAGGACGCCCCATGATCCACGCCCGTCTTTTCTTAGGAACCGCCGGGTTGTGCGCTCTCACGTCGCCCGTCGCTCATGGCGACGAAACGGTTTGGAAGAAGGCCGCCGCACTGAAGCCGGGCGACCTCGTCGCGCTGGTGGCGCCGGCGTCGCCGTTCGACGCGGCTCGCGTGAAAGCGTATGCGAAGCGGCTGGAGGCGGCCGGCTACAAGGTGCGCATGACGCCGAGGGTCGGAATCCACGGTGCGGGGTATCTGGCGGGAACCGACGACGAACGGGCCGGCGAACTGAACGCCGCCTTCCGCGACCCGGCGGTGCGCGCGGTGGTCGCCGCGCGCGGCGGCTACGGTCTGACGCGCCTCTTAGACAAGCTCGACTACGCCGCGCTGCGTGCCGACCCTAAGATCGTGGTCGGCTTCTCCGACCTCACCGCCCTGCACCTCGCCGTCGCCGCGAAGGCGAAGGTGGTCACTTTCCACGGGCCGATGGCGCAGGCCGACTTAGACCGCGACGCCCCGGAGTTCAGGTACGCGAACGACCTCTTCCGCCGAACGGTGTTCGCCGACGGCTACACGCCCGGCGCCGTCGGCTACGAAATTCCGGCGTCAACCGGTCTTAAACCGACGACGTTGGTCGGCGGGACGGTACGCGGCCGGCTCGTCGGCGGCAACCTGTCGTTGGTCGCCGCCACCCTCGGCACGCCGTACGCGATCGAGGCGAAAGGCGCGATCGTTTTTCTGGAAGAGGTCGGCGAAGCGCCGTACCGCGTCGATCGCTACTTGTCACAGCTTCGGCTCGCCGGCGTCTTAGACGACGCGGCCGGCTTCGTCTTAGGACGATTCACCAACGAAAAGCCCGGCCGGGACGGCGACGGCGTCGAAACCGCGAAGGTGTTGCGTGAATACTTCGGCGGTCTGAAGAAACCGGTGGTCATCGACTTTCCGGTCGGCCACGTCGCCGCCAACGCCACGCTGCCGCACGGCGCCCTCGCGGAGTTGACCGCCGACGCCGCCACGCTGCGCCTATTGGAAAACCCCGTCGAAACGCCGGCGTCGCTTCTTCCGACGCGGTAGCCAGCGGGTAGGCTCGTCGAGTAAGATGAGGGGGCGCATTCTTCCGTACAACATCAGCGAGTTCACCGATGTGGAATAGAGCCATCCTTCTCGTCGCCGCCGTCGCGTCGACGACCGCCCCGCTCTCGGCCGCCGACAAGTCGGCGAAACCGAACGTGTTGATGATCTGCATCGACGACCTGCGGCCGCAGTTGGGTTGCTACGGCGACGCGATCGTCCAGTCGCCGAACATCGACACGCTGGCCGCCCGCGGGTTGGTGTTCGATCGGGCGTACTGTCAGATGGCGCTGTGTTCGCCGTCGCGGATTTCGCTGCTGTCCGGCCGTCGGCCCGCGACCACCCGCATCTACAACATCGGTCCCACCCTCCGCAGCAAACTGCCGGACGTCGTAACGCTCCCGCAGCACTTCAAGGCGAACGGTTACCACGCGGCGAGCATCGGCAAGGTGTACCACGTCGGCATCGACGACCCCGGCTCTTGGAGCGAACCGTCGGTGCAGGGCGGCAAGCCGCGGACCAGCCCGGCGACGGCCGAGGTGGTGAAGAAGTGGCGGGCCGAGCGGAAGGCCGCCGGCAAAGACCCGAACGTGACCGGGCCGGAGAGCCAGTCGTCGGTCATTCCGACGTACGAATCGGTCGACTGCGCCGACGGCGACCTGATCGACGGCGACGCGGCCCGGCTGGGCGTCGAACGGCTTCAGCGGTTCGCCGCCGACCCGTCGAAACCGTTCTTCCTCGCGGTTGGCTTCGTCAACCCGCACGTTCCGTGGATCGCCCCTAAGAAGTACTTTGAACTGTACGATCCGGCGAAACTGACACTGCCGATGAACAACCGCCCACCGAAGGGCGCGCCGGAGTTCGCCGCCAACACCGGCAACGACTTCCGGTATTACACCCTCAGCCCGAAATCCGGAGCGCCGTCGCCCGAACTCGGCCGCCGTTTCCTGCACGCCTACCTCGCCGCGATCAGCTACGTCGACGCCCAGGTCGGTCGACTGCTGGCGGCCCTCGACGAGGCCGGTCTGTCGAAAAACACCATCGTCGTCTTGTGGGGCGACCACGGGTACTACATGGGCGAGCATGGCTGGTGGGGCGGCAAGCACAACAACTACGAGGGCGCCACCCGCGTCGTGCTGATCGTCGCCGAACCGGGCGGCAAGGGTCGGCGGACGTCGGCCCTAACCGAGTTCGTCGACCTATACCCGAGTTTGGCGGAACTCGCGGGGCTGCCGGCGCCGGTGGGCGTCGAGGGGACCAGCTTCGCTCCGCTTTTGGTCGATCCGAACCGCAAGTGGAAGACCGCCGCGTTCAGCCAGTATCCGAAGGGGAAAAGCCTGGGCACGGCCATGCGGACCGAGCGGTATCGGTACGTTGAATGGCGAGACCGTACGACGGACGAACTGATCGCGACCGAACTGTACGACCACGAAACCGACCCGACCGAGAACGTCAACATCGCCGGGAAGGCCGACCGGACCTTGCGCGAACAGTTGGCCGCCCAACTGAAGGGCGGTTGGAAAGCGGCCGCGCCGTGAATGGGACGATCAACAAGAGGTCGAGCGGCGCGGACGAAGCGACGCTCGAAACGACCAACCGCCCGCCCGGGTATTTCCCCTAACGCGGATTCTCGTGTGTCTTATTCGCTGGTGGTCGACGCGACTATCTGTATTGGGCCTTGATCGGCTCGTCGGGCGGCGCGCCGGTCATGTGGCTGGAGTAGTTGGCGATGATGGACTGGGCCGTCAGGGCGATGATTTCCAGTGCGTGACTACGGTCGAAGCCGGCGGCGAAGAATTCGTTCAGTTGGTCGTCGGTCACGTTTCCCTTGTTCTTCAAGATCAGTTGCGAGAACTTCACCGCGGCCCGTTGCCGCGGGTCGTCGGGCAAAGCGCCGCCGCGCACCGCTTCGACCGTATCGGCGGGGATGCCGCCCCCAAGCGCGAAGACCGAGTGAATCGCCGTACAGTACCGGCACTGGTTGAGCGTCGCGTTCGACAGGAGAATCAGTTCTCGGATGCGGCCGTCGAGCTTGCCCGTCAACGTGGTCTCGCGCACCGCGGTGAAGGCCTTGATCAAGGTCGGCGATTCGGACATCGCGGCGGCCAGATTGGGAATCATGCCCAGGTTCGCCTTGAGCCTCGCGAGCGTCTCGCGGGAATCGGCGGGCGCGCCGTCGAGAGTGTGGATGGGAAAGGTCGTCGGGGTGGCGGTCTTCATCGTCGTCTCCGGGTCTCGTGGTACAGCGGCGATTCCATGCCGCGTCGCACGAACAATACCCGCGACCGACTCCGATGGTCCATTACCTCTCAGGTAAGCGCTTTGCTTCGCCGGATGGGTTAGACTTCATCGTAACGCACGGCCGGAACTTACGCGAAGAGGAGAATTCACATTGGCGGTTTCGACACGCACGAGCGCGAAGCGCCCGTCGGGGCGGAGCTTCGGCGCTTTGCTCCGCCACTGGCGCCGCGTGCGGGGTAAAAGTCAGCTCGACCTCGCGCTCGACGCCGGCATTTCCGCGCGGCATCTGAGCTTTCTGGAAACCGGCCGGGCCGAGCCGAGCCGCGAAATGGTGTCGCGGTTGGCCGACGCGCTGTGCGTCCCGTTGCGCGAGTCGAACGTACTGTTTGAATCCGCGGGTTTCGTCAGAATCTACACGGAACTGAGTCTCTCGGACGCCGAGGCGCGGATCGCACGCGATGCGATCGGATTGGTACTGGCGAGTAAAGAGCCTTTCCCGGCCGTCGTGATGGATCGATACTGGAACATCCTCCAGGCCAATCAAGCCGCCCAGCGGTTCTTCGCGGCGTTCCTCGTCGATGCACCGGGCGCCCCCCCGAACAACGTCCTCCGGCTGATGCTTCATCCCAAGTGGCTGAAGCCGTACGTGGCCAATTGGTCCGCCGTGGCGAGCGGCCTTCTTAGTCGGGTGCGACGCGAGGCCGTGTGCGGCGTCGTCGATCCGAAGACGCGGGAGCTGCTGGACGAGATTCTGTCGTACCCCGGCGTGTCCGACCGCGAACGGCCGCCCGTCGGCGACGCTCCGTTCTCGCCCATCTTAACGATCGATTGGTGCAAAGGGGATCTTAGAGCAAGTTTCTTTTCGATGGTGACGACGCTGGGAACGCCGCAGGACGTCGCGTTGCAGGAGATCCGGATCGAGTGTTTTTTCCCGGCCGACGAGGCGACGAAGCACTCGCCATTATTCCGCGACCGCGACGGGTTCGGGCCGCCCGGCTGAGAACTTAATCTGCCGGTCCGCACCCCGCGGCGTCTTACCGTCGATTAAGAAGCGAATCGTCGCAACCGCGAAATCATCCGTTTTGAACGACTTGCTCGATGGTGCGCCGCGCGTCTCTGAAATGAGTAAGCCCGACGGCGTCGCCCACGAAAGGCTTGCTTCCGCGTTCCGCCGCCGTCAGTTGCATTCGGCGTGCAGGGGGCCGGCGAGTTCTTCGACGTAGAAGAGGCGGCCGGGGAGGGTCGGCATGTACGTCGACGGCGCCCATGGGTCGGCGCCGTAGCGCAGCGTCGTCCAAAGCGACAGGCCCTGCCACATCATGCCGCGGCCCAACACGCCGTCGGCCCCGCCGATGCAGTAGTCGGCCTTTAAGAACGTGCCCGGGCCGATGGTGTTGGCGAAGGCCG
>JBOFFD010001156.1:0-1888 GCA_051648425.1 Planctomycetia bacterium | reverse complement strand
CCCCCCTCCCGGAGTTCGCCCCCCGCGCGCCGGTCGCCCGCGGCCTGCTCACCGTCGGCGGGTCGGGGGCCGACTTTTGGACCCCGTGAAAGCAATCCCATCAAAGTAGAACTGTCCACTCGAGGAGCTTCTTTCATGTTTCGATTCATCGTCGTCGGAGCGGCGGTTTTCTTCGCAACCTGTTCTCTGGCGGCGGAGAAACCGAAAACCTTTGAATACACCCTCGCCCCCCGCGCCGTCGAATCGCCGATTCTGAAACGGCCTCTCGTACCGTCTGAATTCGATCTGAAACCAGGCAACGCCGCCGTGATTCTGCTGCGCCTGCCATGGGAGGAATCGAAGTGGATGACCGAGGTGTTTCCAAAACTGAAGGACTGGCTTGACAAACCGTTGACGGCGCCGGAGTGGAAGGACTCCGACGGCGTGCTGCCGGCGAAGTTCTATCTTGAAATGAAACGCGCCGCCTACCGCCGCGACGCTTTTTGGGAATACCCCATCGGCGAAACCTCCGACCCGTACGGCATTACGCTGCCGGACGCCCAGGGACTGCGCGGGTTTCTGGTAGACGGACTGTCGGCGCGCATCCGCTGGCATCTGACGCGCGGCGAGCTGGACGAAGCGCGGGAGGGAATCCTCGTCGGACTGGCGAACGCGCGCCATCTCAGTAAGACGCCGTTCTACATCATTCAGTTGATGTCGCTGTCGATTCAAGACGTCATGTTCGACCGCGTCGGCGAAATGATTTCGCAGCCGAACAGTCCAAACCTGTATTGGTCGTTGACGACGCTGCCCGGCGTGTTGCCCGATTTCGAGCGCTCCGCCCGGCTGCAACGGGATATGTTCACCCGAACGCTGCCGGCGGCGGCGGAACTGGATCGGCCGCGCGACCCGAGGGAGTGGCGGCGGATGGCGGCGCAACTTGTCGAACTGTTGCGAAGTTTCAGGGAAATTCCTCCCGCCGAGCCGGCCGACCCCACCGTTATCGGTCGACTGGCGCGGTTCATCGTCGAAGAAAGCCCGTTGCGACGATACCTTCCCCTCGCCCGCCGCGAACTGCCGGCGATGTTCGGCCTGACGGAAGCCGCCGTCGCCGCGATGACCGAAGACGAGGCGTGCGTCCGCTGGTTCGTCCGCCGCCGGATCGAACTCGAACAGGGCACGACCGCTCTTTTCTCTCTTCCTCCGCGCGAGGCGAGGCCGCAGTTGAACCGCTGGATCGACGTGGGGCGGTCGCTGTACGAAGTGAACGACCAGCATTGGAAATTCAGTCGTCCGGACGCGTTGTATTACCGGCCGTGGTCGTTCCAGCGGCGCGTGCAGATGCTGCGGATCGTCGAGGCGGTGCGCGACCATCTCGCCACGCACGACGGTAAACTGCCGGCGTCGCTCGACGAGATCGCCGTCGTACCGATCCCCATCGACGTCTTAACCGACAAGCCGTTCCGTTGGTCGATCGAAGACGGCGTCGGCGTATTGGCCTCGCCGCCGTCCGACCCAGCCGGCGCGGCCGACGGCCTTGTGGAACCCGCCGGCATCATTCTTCGGTTGAAGGTCCAGCGTTGACGATCGTCGGCAAATCGTTGACCTACCGTCATTTCCTTCAATGACGGTGAAAAGCGCTCGGTTGCCGGAGAAGTCGCTCTAATAACAGTTGGCGGGAATTTTGTGACGGAAATCAATGAAGAGAAGAGACTTAAGAGAAAAAATGCGGAAAAAATTTGCAATCCGGAAGAACCGTGGTTAAATCACTTTCGTTGTCGACGCGGCCGACCCGCCGCGGAAGTCGAACCGGAGGAAACCTCCGGGAAAAACTTCCTCGAAGGGTTGGCATGGCAGGGAGCCGCCGCGCCGACCGATCCAAGGAAGGACACAGTCTATGCGACCGCTC
>JBOFFD010001155.1:0-4709 GCA_051648425.1 Planctomycetia bacterium | reverse complement strand
CGCAGCATTTCGCTGCTGTCCGGCGGCGAAAAGTCGCTCACGGCCGTCGCGCTCGTCATGGCGCTGTTCCGCTCGAAACCCAGTCCGTTCTGCATTCTGGACGAAGTCGACGCGGCGCTCGACGAAGCGAACATCGGCCGGTTCACGGAGATGATCCGCGACTTCGGCACGCAGACGCAGTTCGTCGTCATCACGCACTCGAAGACGACCATGGCCGCCGCCGACGTGCTGCACGGCGTGACGCAGCGGGAATCGGGCGTCTCGACGCGCATTTCGGTGCGACTGGAGGACGTTTCGGAAGACGGCTCCCTCGGCGACGGCCCCGGTCCGGCGCGGCTCAGCGCGTAGCCGACGCCTGGTAAACTCTACCGGTCGGGTTCCCTCTGCCGACGATGTGCGTTTCGCCGTCGCCGACTTCCACTTTCCGTTGGGCGCCGATCGATTCGACGCGAGGCTCGCGATTCCCGGCGGTTATGTTTGCTTCGATCAAACCGAAGCAAGGACCAATCCCGTGACGACGCGACGACGCAACACTCTGGTCGCAACCTCCGTGGGCCTGGCGGCCGCGTTGACCGGTTGCTCGGTCACCTCGGCGACGAACGAATCCGGCGGCGGTTGCACGGTCTGCCAACGCCCGAAAATGATGAACAAGCTGTTGAGCAAATTCGGCGGCGGCGGCTCGACGGCCTTCACCGGCGAAATGATCTCCGGCGAGCCGGTGGTCGTGGAGACCAGTCCGCTGGGCGATGGGTCGTCATACTTTCCGAACGAGGGCGAAGTCGTCGGGCCGCAGGGTGCGATGCAGGGCTTCGAGCAGTTTTCGGCGCAGCCCGGCGTCTCGTTCCCGCCCGAGTTCCAGAACGCCTTCCCCGGCGGCGTCGAACCGCTGGTGCAGGTGCCGACCCTGAACAAGCCGCCCGTTGAGCAGCGCCTGACCGGCAGTATGCCGGCGCTGCCGGTGATTCCGCCTATTTCCAGCAGTGACGCCGCTCTGCGGGCCAAGCCCGAAACGCCGGCCGTCCCGAAGAAAACCCCGGCGCTGGTTCCCGGGGGCATCGACTTCGACGTCACCACCATGCGGCCGTCGGCCGCCGTCGGCGACAAAGTCTCCGTTCAAATCAGCCTGGGCAACCAGGGCGAAGGGTCCATCGACGACCTCGTCGTCGTCGCGGAATGCACCCCGAACCTGAAGCCGGTGTCGGTGTCGCCGATGAACGTGGCGACCATCCAGGGCGGGCGCGTCAGCTTCCAGTCCCTCGATTTGGCCCCGATGGAAATCAAGTACACCGTCGTCGTGCAGGTGGTGGATGCCGCCGAGCCGATCGGTAAAGTAACCGTGAGAGTGGAAGGCCCCGCCCTCGGCAGCGGACCGCTGGAACGCAACATTCAGTTGCGGCTGACGAAGTAGACCGCCGGCCGCCGCTCTGAAAATCACGGCGCGACGGGAGAGGCGAACCGATGCCGATCGACCTCGCGCCCGCCGCCGGCCGACCCCCGGAGTTCTCGGGAGCCGTCGGTCGATTTCGACTCTCCGCGACCGCCGCCCCCGTAAAAATCCCCTTTGGCTCCACCGTGGACTTCGTCGTCCAGGTCGCCGGCGAAGGCTCGCTGGACGGCGTCGAGCCGCCGCCGCTCGCCGTCCAACGCGGTTTTCTCGACCGCTTCAACCTTGTGGAACCGCCCGCCGCCGCCCGCGACGCCGCCGGACTCCGCATCACCTATCGGCTTCGGCCGAAGTCGCCCGCCGTCGACCGCATCCCGTCGTATCGCTTCGCCGTCTACGACCCGGCCGTTAAACGGTTCGTCACGCTGCGGACCGATTCGATTCCCCTCGAAGTCGAACCGGCGTCGCCCTCTCCGGAAGCTCCACCGCCCGCCGCCGTTGACGCTCCGTCGTCGATCCCCGCGGACCTTCTTCGGCCTGCTCTCCTCTTCACAGCGTCGGTCGGCGTCGCGGCGACGCTGGTCTGGCTGTACCGCCGTCGGCTCCGAGTTTCCAACGTCGGCGAGGGAAAGTCCATCGTAGGGCGGACCGCTGGTCCGCCCCCGAATGGCGCCGGGACGAATCCTTCGGCGATCTCGTGCGTGGTCGACGAAATCCACCGCGTCTTGGGGAAAGGGCCGGCGGCGTCGCGCGAAGACTGCGCCCGCTGCGCCGCCGCCGGTGTCAAGGCGTTGGCAGACGCCTGGAACCTGCCGCCCGGCCGCCGCACCGCCGCCGATCTGTCGACCGTCGACACAGCTTCCACGGTGGACGACTGGACGACGCTCGACCGTCTCCGCTTCGACCGATCGACCAGCCTGACGCCTGTAGACGCTGAAAAGTTCCGCATAGTGTTGCGAAGACTTGCCGACCGGTTGCGGAATGAAATCGATCCGCACTGAATCCAATTCCGTCTTTTCGTTGGGATGGGAAGTTGAATGTAGGGCGGAACTCCGGTCCGCCACGGAGCGGCGTTGGGACGGAAGCCCTTTCCTTCCCAACGACCGGAAAGGAGTCTCGTCTCCGCGCTCCAACGCGGGCGGACCAGAGTTCCGCCCTACATTCGATCCTCAAACCCGACGGTCGACGGCGGCGATACTCTCAGCCGAACAGTTCCAAAATCGGCTTGCCGTCGGCAATGGGCAGGGGTCGGCCTTGCAGGTCGTGGATTTCCGTTTCGGGCGGAATGCCCAGCGCGTGGTACATCGTGGCGGCCACGTCGTCCGGGCGGACCGGCCGTTCGGCGGGATACGCCCCGATGCGGTCGCTGGCGCCGACGACCGCCCCGCCGCGCACGCCGCCGCCCGCCATCAGCACCGTGTAACATTGCGGCCAGTGCCCGCGGCCCTTGCCGTCACGGTCGCCGATCTTCGGTCCGCGGCCGAATTCGCCCATCCAAACGACCAGCGTTTCGTCCAGCAGACCGCGCGCCTCCAGGTCGAGCAGCAGCGTCGGCATGGTGCGGTCGGAGATCGGCAGCAGCCGTTTCGACAGATCCTCGAAGTTGTTTTGGTGGGTGTCCCAGCCGTCGCTGCCGTCGCCGCCGATCGAACGCGAGAAATAGACGGTGACGAACGGCACCCCCACTTCCAGCAGCCGTCGGGCGAAGAGGCACGACTGGCCGTAGGTGTCGCGGCCGTAGGCGTCGCGCAGCTTGTCGCTTTCCCGGCTTAGGTCGAACGCGGCCTTCAGCGCCGGCGACGACATCATCGAGTACGCCCGCCGTTGGAAGTCGTTGATCCCTTTCGCCGCCGCCGCGTACTCCAAAAGCCGCGACTGCCGGTCGACGACCGCCAACAGGTCGCGCCGGCTTTGCATCCGATCGGCCGTCAACGAATCGGGCAGCCGCAGTTCGGGAGCGCCGAAATCGGCGGCCGCCGGATCGCCGCCGATGAAGAACGGGTCGTAGGTCTTTCCGAGGAAACTGGCGTGCTGGCCGGGGGTGACGCTGCCGTCGGCGATGACGTGCGGGAACGCGGCGAACGACGGCACGCCGTCGGTCGCGGGCCGAAGCTTGGCGTAGACGCTGCCGTAGGCGGGGAACAGTTCCTGGCTGTCGCGCAGCCGTTGATCGTCGACGGCCGGCGCCCGTCCGGTCAGGCTGTAGTAGCCGGCCGAGTTGTGGTTCTTGTTGTCGTGATGCACCGAGCGCACCAACGCGCAGCGGTCCATCACCTTCGCCCAGTTCGGCAGGTGTTCGCAGACGGGCAACCCGGGAACCGAAGACGCGATCGGCTTGAAAGAGCCGCGAATGCCGTCCGGCGCGTTCGGCTTCATGTCGAAGGTGTCGATGTGCGAAGGACCGCCGAACTGATGCAGGAACAACACCCGCTTCGCCGTCGCCGGCGGGGCGTCGCCGCGCTGGGTCTCGGCCGCCCGCAGGAGGGCGGCGGGCGTCAAACCGGCGAAACCCGCCGCGCCGGCCGTGAGCAGGCAACGGCGCGACGCACGATACGCGGTCTCGAAGCCGTGACAACCTCGTGTCATGAATCGCGCCTTTCTCAGTGCCGCAGGAGGAACTCTTTGCTGTTGAGCAGCGCCCAGGCGACGTCTTCCAACGCCGCCCGACGGTTCTTTTCGTTCACCGCAAGATGGGCGGCGGCGGCTTGTCGTTCGGCGTCGCTCGGTCGCCGCGACAGCGTCGCCAAGTACAGTTCGTCGACCACGGCGGCGGCGTCTTTTTCCTTGACGAGCCGATCCAACCGATTTTCGCCGAGTTCCAGCTTCCGCCGGACCAGTTCGCCGTTCATCATCTGCAGCGACTGCCCCAGCGTCACCCCTTCGCCCCGCTCGCACTCGCACGACAGCAGCCGGCTCGGTTTGCCGAAGACACGCAGAAACGCCCCGCCGGCGTCGGTGGTCTTCTTCTTTCGATCGCCGAAAGCGACCCCCGGCAACTGCACCGCGCGCCGGACCTCTTTGTTCTTCCATTCGGTCGGCGCGTCCAGCGCTTGGTCGACCGCGTCCAACAGCGACTCGGCGGGCAACGGGCGGACAACGGCGCGGGCGAAGTTCGCCTCCGCCAACTCGGCCATCGGTCCTTCCTGATCGGCCGTCGGTCGCGACGACCGTTGGAAAGCGTCCGACTTCAAAATGAGCGCCGCCGTCGGCTTCAAGCGGCCGCCGTGGGACAGAAAGGCGTCGGTCAGCGCTTCCAACAGCTCGGGATTGGACGGCGGATTCGTGCCGCGGAAGTCGTCGGGCGGATCGACCACGCCCCGTCCCA
>JBOFFD010001154.1:0-3325 GCA_051648425.1 Planctomycetia bacterium | reverse complement strand
TGGCCGCCGGTCGGTCGAGTTCGATGTAGTCGACGCCCACCCGGCCAAGGTACTCCAACCGCCGGCGAATCTCCGCGACGAGCGGATCGGCTACCGGATACTGGTCGGTGGGGAACGTCCAACCGTTAACCATTTTCAGTGCGTCGGCCGCTGTTCGAGCCAGAAACGCCGGCAGGGTCGCGCCGCCTACGGTGACGCCGCGCGCCAGCGCGTTCAGGCGGGAGCCGTTGCAGTCGGGGCAGGGGGTCGGTTCCAGTTCAGGTAGCGCTTCTGGTGGTGAATCGGCGGTCGGTTCGTCGTCGTCGGTTTTCGGTTCGGAAGGCGCGGCGGCGAGACCGAGGCCGTCGCAGGTCGGGCAGGCGCCGTACGGCGAGTGGTGGCTGAAGGTGCGCGGCTCGACTTCGGGGAAGCTGACTTCGCAGGCCGGGCAGGCGAAGCGGCTGCTGTACAGGCGGTCGACCCAGGCGCCGTTTTCCTCCCAGGCGACGACCGCCGCGCCGTTACCGTGTTTCAGCGCCACTGTGAGCGACTCGCGCAATCGGTCGCGCAGCCCCGGCTTCACCACTTGGCGGTCGACCACCATCTCGACGTCGTGCGGCGTCGATTCGTCGAGATCGGGCGGCGGGTCGATCGGCACGACGACGCCGTCGACGCGGGCGCGGACGAACCCTTCTCGGCGGATGGCGGCCATCGCCTCCACATGCTTCCCCTTTCGACCGCGCACGAGCGGCGCCAACAGGTGGATGCGTCGTCCCTCCGGCAGCGACTCGGTCTGATCGAGCATCTGGTCCAACGTCTGCCAGGCGATCGGTCGCCCGCAACCGGTGCAATGCACGGCGCCGCATCGGGCGTACAACACACGGAGGAAGTCGTGAATTTCAGTGAGGGTGGCGACGGTGCTGCGCGGATTGGACGACGCCGAGGTCGCCTGAGCGACGGCGGCCGTCGGGGGCAAGCCGACGATATCGTCGACCAGCGGACGAGGCAGGCGGTCAAGGAACCGTCGGGCGAACGGGGCGAGGCTTTCGACGTACCGCCGTTGTCCCTCGGCGAAAATGGTGTCGAATGCCAAACTGCTCTTGCCCGATCCGCTGACCCCGGTCACAACCACCAACCGCTCGCGGGGGACCGAAAGGTCCAGTGCGCGCAGATTGTGGGTTCGGGCGCCGTGGATGTGGAAAGCGTCGAGCGCCGGGTCGAGGAACGACCGTTCCGGAACGGCGTCGTCGGCCGATGACTCCATCAACCGCGCCGCAGCGGCGGGGACGGGGGGACGTGTTCTTTCAGTCATGACGGTCCAAACAGTCCGCGGTCGAGAAAACAGGTCGCGGCGTCGCGCGGGGAATCCACCAGCGACGCGGTGGGCGTTGTTGTACGTCTGCTGCCTGGCCGCGGGTTGTACGAGCAACCGTTTTCAGTTGTCGCAAGGGCCGAACTCCGGACTGCCGCCGCCGGACGTTCCGGTCGTCGATCTGCCACGGCCGGCCGCCGGTCCCGGTTTGACTCCCGTTTATCCCGCCCCGGAACCGTACGCCCCCGCGCCAGACCAGCCGGTGGGGGTCAACAACAATCCGTTTCCGCCGGCCGCCCCCGCGTTCGGCGGCCCGTACACTGGGGCCGACCCCGCCTTCGCTACGGGAGTGGAGGTTTCGGGGATCGTGGTCGACGCCGTCGGTCGGCCGTCGCCGCGGACTAGCTTGCAAGTGGCGGAAATTGGCGGCCAGCGGCTGGTAGTGGCCGATTTGGCGTCGGCGGCCGACGGCACCTTCCGAGTGGTCAATCTGCAAGCCGGCGCGCAGTACGAGATTCGCGGCTCCAGTACGCTGGGGGGCCGACTGCTGGTCGGCACGATCGTTGCCCAGGCGCCGCGCGCGGGGTTGGTGCTGCAACTGCGAAGCGAAGGACGGTCGCCGACCACCGTCGGGGCGGCGACGTTCCCCGCGAACACGCCGGGGGGTCCTACCGGCGTGCCGGTCGGCTGGACGACCGCCGCCGCCCGTCCCAAAGAGCCGGCCGCGCCGCCCGATCCCACCAAATGGCGCCCGGTGCGCCTGCGCCGCCCGAACGCGGGCGGAGACGTGACGGTGGAAAGCATCGGCCGACCCGCCGCCCCGCCGAACGACAAAGCCGCGCCGTGATTCAGACGGCGAGCAGCAAAGCGGCGCGGCGTCGGCGTATAATACCTATCGTCCGCTGTTCGCCGTCTAACATCGTGTAGGACCAGGTCAGCGATCCTGCAGGAAATCCGCGAAGAACTGGCGATCCTCGCCGCTCTGCGAGAAGGAATCGCCGACGCCGACGCCGGCCGCGTCCTTACTCATGAAGAAGTGAAGCGAAGGTCGGCGGCGTGGATGGCGAAATAGTCTGAACCCTGCGGGCAATGCGTAAATCTGACTCGCGGAAGGAGCGGGTTTCAGCACTGAAAGGGCGACATTCCTCCAACCCGGGGCGACGCCCTAGTCGTTCCACACAAGTGGGGTGTTCATTTGAAAACTTTCGCTACAACTTGCTGAATGATCAGAAGTTGCGTCGACGGGGAGCCGAAACGCCACCTCTCCACAAAGCGTTGATGCAAAACGCTTTGCAGGGATGTGTGGAACGGCAAGGGCGACGCCCTGGGTGTAAGACAAGATTCAGATGGAAGCCCTGCAAGGGCGCGACTCTTAGACGGCGCGAAGCCCCACCGATAGTCGTCACCCCTTTTCTGGGATTAGGCGAAACCAATACCGGCATCGGGTTGTCGTCTTATTGCTCAGTCCATCGGCATGGGGCGGGGAGCGAACGACGGATCATGGGCAACCATGTCAAAGGTTGTAGTTGCCGACGCTGTAGGGCCGGCATGCACACCAAGTTCGGTGGCTGGTTGCTCAAGCGGCTCGCCCGCCGCATCCGGCGGGCGGCGAAGCAATTGCTTCGCCGGGGCGAGGAACCGCCGCCGTGCGTTTCGCGCGGTTGGACCGATTGATTCGGCTTCTACGGCCGCGACGGCGAAAGGACCGATAACTCATGCCCGCGGAGCGGACCGAGGCGCTGGTGATCCGTGGGGTCGACTTCAGCGAGACTAGCCGCGTCTTGACGCTGTTCACCCGCGACTTCGGCAAACTAAGCGTCATCGCGAAAGGCGGCCGACGGCTTCGCGGACCCTTTGAAGTTTCCCTTGACCTACTTTCCCTTTGCAGTATTAGTGTGATCCGCAAATCGTCGGGCGGACTGGACGTCTTGACCGAAGCGCTGCTTCGGGAACGATTCACCGGTCTGCGCGACGACTTGCAGAAGCTCTACGCTGCTTACTTCCTTGCCGAACTACTCGACGCGACGACCCTGG
>JBOFFD010001153.1:0-1551 GCA_051648425.1 Planctomycetia bacterium | reverse complement strand
AAGCGGTCGCCCTTCAACGGATCGGCGCCGGCCAGGTAGATCGCCAGATCGGGACGCGACCGGTCGAATGCGGTCCGCAGGCCGTCGTCGAGCGCCGCCAGGTACTCTTCGTCCTGCGCGCCGTCGTCCAACGGTACGTCCAGATCGCTCTGCTCTTTGCGGTAGGGAAAATTGTTGGCGCCGTGGATGGAGAAGGTGAAGACGGTCGGGTCGTCGCGGACGATGGCGGCGGTGCCGTTGCCTTGGTGGACGTCGCAGTCGACGACCAACACCCGACGCACGCGGCCCTCGGCTTGAAGGGCGCGGGCGGCGACCACGCTGTCGTTGAAGACGCAGTAACCCTCGCCGCAGTCGAAAAAGGCGTGATGGGTTCCACCGGCCAAGTTCGCGGCGACGCCCGCCGTCAAGGCCGTCCGGCAGGCGGCGAGTGTGGCTCCGCTCGAGCGGCGCGACCGTTCGACCATTTCCAGGCTCCAGGGGAAGCCGATGCGGCGCTGCTCGGCGGCGGTCAACGTTCCGAGCTTCACCCGTTCCAAATAGGCGGAATCGTGGGCGCGGCCCAGTTCCAGGTCGTCGGCGGCCGGCGGGGTGGCGAGGTCGGCGGACGCTACGATTTTTTCGTCGACCAGCCGCTCGCGCAGGCGGGAGTACTTCGTCATGGGGAAGCGATGGTGGGCCGGCAGCGGCAGGACGAAGCCGTCGGTGTAGAACGCCTTCACGGCGCCGGGTCGACCGGGTTGATTTTCTTGCTGCCGCGCGGGCGCCCGCGGCGCGGGACTTCGGGTTTGCGGTGCAGTCGTTGGGCCGTCTCGGCGAGGTCGGTCAAGCGGTCGCCGAAGTTCGCGCCGCGAAGCAGCCGGCGAAGCTCCGGCGTAATGGCTCGACCGCCGCAGACGACCGTCGTTTCGCCGCCGACCAGGTCGTCGGCGAAGGCGTTGAACTCGTCCACGAACTCCAACGGATCGATCAAATCGCTGGCCGAAATCCACACCAGCTTCGGCTGGTATTCGTCGACCGCCTTGCGGAAACTGGTGATCGGCGTGTTGGGGCCAAGGTTGATGGCCTCCCAACCGCAGTCGAGCATCACCATGTGTGCCAGTAAGGTCGGCAGGCAGTAGTCGTCGTGCGAAGGGGCGCCGCCGAGAGCCCGCGGGCGGGTGCCGCCGGGGCGGTTGTTCAGCCGCAGGACCGCCTTCAGCTCGTAAAGGGAAGCCTGGCACATTTGTACCGCGCGGTGCTCGTGGTGGACTTCCATCAAGCCGTCGCGCCATTCCTCGCCGATATACCGCAACGCCGGCGCGACCATGCGATCGGCCAGTTCGGCGATGGAAAGACCGAGGCGGAAGGCGTCGTGCAGCGAAATCCGCACCTGTAGGTCGTCGCCCCGCTTCAACGCCTGCACGAAGTCGGCGTAGTGGCCGTCGAACTGGTCGGCGACGGCGACGGCGGACTTCTGCGCGTGGGCTTCGAGTTGTTGCAGGTTCACCCGCGGAAAGTTTCGCTCGCGCGCCATGCGCATAACGTCGGATAAAAGCAGTTTGCGATGCCCGC
>JBOFFD010001152.1:0-5715 GCA_051648425.1 Planctomycetia bacterium | reverse complement strand
CCGCGGCGGCTACGGTGGCGGTGGCGGCGGCGGTGGCAGCCGCGGCGGCTACGGCGGCGGCGGCGGCGGTCGCGGCGAATACTAAGATCGTTTCGATCTTACCCTGATTTTTTTCCTCGGAGCGGCCTCTTCGCGGTCGGCCGCTCCCCTTGTCCCTCTTCCTTCCTGCTTCGCGGAAGGCTCTTTGTCGCTTCAGCGCGATGACGGCCTCTTCGTACACTCTTTCCCTCTGGTCCTCGCGACGAATGTCGGACCCCATTGATCGGCCCCTGGACGATCTTCGCGTCCGACCCGCCTCCGTCCATCGACTCGCCGTCGTTACGCGCGGCGGACTCGTCGAATCCGCGCATTTCGGCGCTCTCGCCGTCTGCGACGTCCACGGCCGCGCCTCCACCGCTCTCGGCGACGTCGACGCCATCTACTTCCTTCGCTCCAGCGGCAAACCGTTGCAGGCCGTCTCTTGCCTCCGGCTGGGTGCCGCCGACCGCTTCCATTGGTCGACCCGTCAGTTGGCGATCGTCTGTTCGTCGCACTCTTCGGAAACCATCCATCGCGACCTCGCCGCCGAACTGTTGGCCGCCGCCGGCTTGACCGAAGACGACTTACAATGCGGCCCGCACCCGCCGATGAGTTCCACCGTCGCCGACAGCCTGGCCAGGGCCGGCCAGTCGCCCACGCCCCTTTACAACAACTGTTCCGGCAAACACTCCGGCATGCTTGCGTGCTGCGTCGCCTCCGGTTGGCCGACCGAAACCTACCGCGACCCCGACCATCCGCTGCAGATCGAGAACAAACGCACCATCGCCCGGTTCGTCGGCGTCGAACCGACGGACGTTCCGCACGCCGTCGACGGCTGCGGCGTCCCCACGTTCGCGGCGTCGATGCGCGGGGTGGCGACGGCGTTCGCCCGGCTGGCCGCCGCCGCCGGCGGCGTGGCTGCCAGCGGTCTGTCACCAGAAGACCACCAAGCCGCCGGCCGGGTCGGGCGGGCGATGATCGAGTGGCCGTACTTGGTGGCGGGCGGCGGCCGACTCGATACCCAGCTCGGCTATCTTTTGGGCGACCGGCTCGTCGTGAAAGGCGGGGCCGAAGGGGTGTTCGCCTGCGGCCTGCCGCGGCTGGGCCTAGGAGTGGCGTTCAAGATCATCGACGGCTCGGCGCGGGCGCACGGCGCGATCGCCTGCCGCGTCCTGGAACCGCTCGTCGCCAATATCGACTGGGAAGGCGTCGCCGCCACGGTGAACCGACCGATCCGCAACACGCTGAACGAAACCGTAGGCGAAATCCGCGCCGACTTCTGACGATCACACAGAGTGGATCTTAGAGTAAGACGTCGTAGAGCGGCGTCCCGTGGCAGAGCGGGATGGGACGGTCGAGGCGGTCGCGAAGCATGGTGTGCGGCGACACACCTAGGCAGTGGTAGATCGTAGCGACGAGGTCGGCCGGCCGAACGGGGTTTTTCTTGGGGTAGGCGGCGTACCTGTCGGATTCGCCGTAGACCGCTCCCCCTTTCACCCCGCCGCCGGCGAGCACGCTCGTGAAAACCCCCGGCCAGTGGTCGCGGCCGTCGGCGCCCGCCCCCGCGCCGCCGACCACCCCTTGGCCCACCCGCGGCGTGCGACCAAATTCCCCCGTCCAAACCACCAACGTTTCGTCCAGCAGCCCGCGGTCTTGCAGGTCGTCCAAGAGCGCGGCGAAGGCGGCGTCGGCGTATGGTAAGAGCCGCGTCTTCAAGTCGATGAAGTTGCGGTTGTGCGTGTCCCAGTAGACGCTGACGTTTTTAATGCCGTCGCTCTGCCAGAAAACGGTGGTCATCGGCACGCCGGCCTCGGCCAGCCGCCGGGCCATCAGGACGCACTGTCCATGCGGATTTCGACCGTACCGGTCGCGCAGCACGTCGGGTTCGCGGTCGAGGCGGAACGCCTCCAGCGCCTTCGGGGCGGTCAACAGGTCGTACGCGCGGCGATAGTGGGCCGACAGCGCCTGGCAATCCAGTCGGCTTTCCAGCGTCTTCGCCTGGGCGTCAACTTCGGCGAGCAGCCGACGGCGGTCGTCGACGCGCGCCGGCGTCAGGTCGCCGTGCAGCCGGAAACCGCCGAACTTCACTTCGGCCGTCGCCGGGTCTTCGTCGATGCGCATTGGGTCGTAGACCGGCCCCAACCAACCGGCGCCCTGGCCCATGGTTTCTTCGACGAAGCGCGGGGCGTCGCCCGATCCGACCGGCATGAAGTTGACGGCGGGCGGCAGGACGCCCCGGCCGTGCCGACCCAAGTGCGCCAGCACGGTGGCGACGTTCGGGTGGGTGTCGCGGTGGGTCGAGCCGGTGCGGAACGGCTGGCCGCAGAGCATGTCGTGCGAGGCGGTGGTGTGATTGACGTCGGAGTGCGTGACCGAACGAATGAGCGCGAACTGGTGGGCGCGGGCGGCCAAGTGCGGCAGATGTTCGCAGAACGACAACCCGGGAACACTGGTGGCGATCGGTTTAAACTCGCCACGATACTCGACTGGTGCGTCGGGTTTGGGGTCGAAAGTGTCTTGCTGGGCCGGCCCGCCCCACATGTAGAGGAAGATCACCCGCTTGGCCCGACCGAAACTGGCCATGCCGGCGCCGGGGGCGTCGACCTCCGCCGACGCCGCCCGCCCTTCCAGCAGATGGGGCAGCGTGGTTCCCAGCAACCCCAGCCCGCCGACGCGCAGCGCTTCCCGCCGCCCGACCGTCACCGACCGCGCCATGCCGGCGCAACCGCTGACGGAACCAGAGGGGGCCGGGAAAGGCGAAGGTTTCATGCGCGGGCCTCTCTCTCAAAACGGTCGGTGGGTAGGTTCGAGGCAGGCGGATGGTGTCCTCAACTACAAGTCTACCGCGCGAACCATTGCAACGGCAATCAAACCCGTCGACGAATTCGGTGGAAATTGCGGGGTCAAAGGGTCGCGAGCAGTTCCCGCCAGGGATAGGAGTTCAGGATCGCGCCTTCCAGGCCGAGGGATGAAGGCGCGCCGCTGAGGAAAGCGGCGGCTGACACTGAGATATTCGTCTACTTCTTCCGGCATGCCGGTCCGAATTTCGACTTCCCGCGTCCGGCCGTTTGGAGTACAGAACGGGACCACCCGACGGGTCCGCAACAGGGAAGGACGATTTCGTGACCACACCGACGCCGATCTCCACGACCGACGCCGCTTCAGCCCGTCGCACCGAAGCACCTCCCGCCGACCCCGCCTTGCTGGACCTGCTCGCCGAACTGTTGGTCGACGTCCGGGCCGAGGCCGACTTGGAGGGCGCGTCGGCGCGCCGCGCTCGCTGGTCGGCGATCGAGCGTCGGTTGCCGAAAGACTCGGTTCCGCGCACTACGCCGACGGGCGTGGTGGTCGGCGACCCCGACGACCTTGAAGACCCCGTCTTCTATCACGCCGACTGCCTTACGCACCTCGGTTGGCAGGCCGACGGCCGCGGCACGCTGAAAGTGAGGTACCACCTACGGATGCTGGGCCACGCCCTCTGCCCCAGCGACCTCCGCTTCCTGCCGATGGTGACGGTCGTCATCCCGTGTTACAACAGCGACGACTGCATCGACCGGGCGGTGCAAAGCTGTCTGGCGCAGTCCTACCCGAACGTCGAAGTGCTGGTGGTGGACGACGGTTCGACCGATCGGTCGGCGGAAATCGTCGACGCGGCGGGGACGTCGGTGCAGCGGTTATGGAAGCCGAACGGCGGGGCGGCCTCGGCGCGGAACCTGGGCATGGAATCGGCCGAGGGCGAGTTCGTGCATTTCCTCGACGCCGACGACGAACTGCTGCCGACCGCCGTCGCCGACAAGGTTGCCGCCTTCGCGGCCGTCGCCGACGCCCGCGTCGCCTTTTCGCACTTTCTGGTCGACGGCGAACCGCCGGCCGACCTCGCCCCCTTCTTCCATCAAGTGCCGCACGACCACCCCGAATCAGCCCTGTTCGATCCGATGCTGGCGGTCACCTGCTCGTATCCGTTTCAAACCAGCACCGTCATGGCGCCCCGTTGGTTCCTGCTTCAAGCCGGACGATTTGAAACCGATTTGCGCCGCACCGACGACACCCGGTTCTGGTTCCGTTTGGCCCAGGCGGGCGGCCGGATGATTGCGACCGCCGCCCCCGGCACCCGCCGCTACTGCCGGCCGGGCAGCCTGACGCACACGACCGGCGACCACGCCCGCGAGGGGGTCGAAGTCTCGCTGCGCATCGCCCGCGACTTGGCGGAACACCCCCGCCTGTACCGCTACATCCCCGGCGTCTACTGCTGCGCCAACTGGTGGATCGAGCGCGGCGACAGCGCCGGCATCGACCCCGATAAGCTCGAAACGCTCAACGAGGCGGTCGTCGATTTCGGCCTGACGGTGGGCATCGGCGTGCCGGGGGCGCAGGGCGTCGCCACGCTTCTCGTCGAGCAACTCGCGGTGCGGCTGGCGGCGGAACTGGAGCGCGCCGCCGATCCGTCGCGGCCGACGGTGAAGCTCTTCTTCGATCAGTGGCAGATGCTGCGCGACCGCCTGGAACAGATGCGGCCGGCCACCTCGGCGGATCTGCGCCGCTGGCTGCCCGACCTCCGCGGCGTGGCCTATCCGCAGCTTCCGCCCAGCAAGCGGATGGCCCTCAAACACGCCCTCGGCCAGTTGCAGGCGGTCGCGCTTTACGGCGCCGCGCCGTTGTCGTTCCGCTCGCTGGCCCGGCTGGCTGACCACTGCCCGCAGCATCCCGTCGAACTGTTTTGGAAGACCGGCGCCCGGCTGTCGCAGCTCTTCGGCGACGCCGGCGCGAAGACGCTGCTGCGGAAGCATTTCTTCAAGCAGGGCTTCCAATGGATCGGTCAAGCCCGCCGACTGCTCCGCCGCCGGCCGACGAATGACCAAGCCGCCCCCGCTGTTCCCCGCCAAGCGGCCTGACGCCCGCCGCGGCGCGTCTGATCCTAGGGCGGCCGGTTTGGAAAAAACTCCCATTCTTCCCTTCTTCCGCTCGTTCCGGTTTGGAATCTGGTAAATTGCCGTCGTCGGCCGAAGGATGATTCTTCGGTGAACCGACGTTTCGATTCGGCGCGGCCTCGTCGCCCGCCGACGGCGTTTCCTCGGCCCCGCGTCGCCGAGCATGCGTCGAACCGACGAACCCCAAGGACCGCCCCGATGCCGTTCCCCCGCCCCGCCGCCGTCTCGAAGGCCGCCGACCGTCGCCTCCTTCGGCTGGAATGTTTAGAAGACCGCTCGGTGCCGGCGGCTCTCATCGTCAACACGCTGTCGGACGCGACGGCCGACGATGGAAAGCTCAGCCTGCGCGAAGCGATCGCCGCCGTGAACGCCGGTTCAGCCGCCGGGCTTGACGTCGGCGCCCAGACCCAAATCGGCGGGCCTCCGTTCGGCACGGAGGATTTGATCAACTTTGACGTGTTCGTCTTCGCCGGCGCCCAAACGATCACGCTGAACGCGGCGCTGCCGACGCTGACGACGGCGATGACCATCGACGGCCCCGGCGCCGACCGTTTGACCATCGCCCGCAACGCGGCCGCCGGCGACTTCCGCCTCATCACCACCAGCGGGTCCGGCGACTTCACGCTCCGCGACTTCACCCTCGCCGGTGGACGGGATGCCTCGATGGTCAACTCCGCCGGCGGCGTCCGGAACGGCAGCGTCGGCCTGACGACCCTGGAGCGGATGACCGTCCGCGGCAATTCGGCCGTCCAAAGCGCGGGCGGCGTGC
>JBOFFD010001151.1:0-9125 GCA_051648425.1 Planctomycetia bacterium | reverse complement strand
TGTCCGATAACGGGACGTCGCATCAAAACCAACTCAAGGCCGCGCATCCGCACCTGGCGGGCAAGATCGCCGGAAACGGCCCCGGTCCGCCCGAAGGGGGCGAGGGGGCTTGCGCCGCCTTCGGGTACTTGCGCGGGCTGCATGAACGGGCCAACGCCGTCGAGTTCCGTTTGAAGAACGGCAACAGCGTCTGGTTCCCCTACCACTGGCTCGGCACTGTCAAGTTCGACCCGTCCACGGGCTTGCTGCTTAAGTTCTCCGGCGACTTGGTGTACCTGGTGCTGGTCCGCGGCAGCAATCTCGACCAGCGGCTCAAGGACGGCGGCATCGACCTGATTCGCGCGGGGTTGCAGCGGCACCGCGTCATGTGGGTGCGGGAGATGAGCGAGGACGACGTCCGCGAGACGGGGGAAACCGGCCCGACCATCGACGGCATCGAGGTGGCCGAGTTCGAGTCGCACGCCGATCTGAAGGCCTGGATGGAGGAGAACGCGCCCGGCTTTGCGTGACGGGCGCGCCCCGGCGCGGCTCAGGGGTGATTTCGCACCGACTCGCGGGCGTCGCGGAGTCGTCGACGAAAAGTTGCTCCCGTCGCGCGGCCGTCGTCGAGGAGAGAAACTCATCGACCTTGGAATGCAGCGTCTTAGACTGCTGCGTAGCTTGTCGGCGGAAGAGGCACGCGGCTCTTTCGCGCCGGTATTGGTTTGGGACGGACGGAAGTCACGGCGGGAACAAAAAGTCGGAGTCAAGCTCGTGGACCAGTCGATGCGCGGCGCTCGGGAAGCACTCATCCGCATGCTTCAGGATGTAGGCGCTCCAGATGGTTTTGAGCGGTTTCACGAGCAGCTCGGCGAGTTCGCCGTCCGGCTGGGCGCCGAGGTGTATTACCACTTGCTCGACGATCTACTCGACACCTGCCAAGATCGAACACAAATCATAGCGGCCTTTTTCATCTTGATCTCGAACCACCCGACTCAGACCCGGAAGCGGGCCGTTCGAGTGCTGGAAAACGCGCTCGTCCAGGGGGCGCTCGACGAACGCCTTCAGGCCGCTGGGTATCTTCTTTACACGTCGGGTGTCACCGAACGTGCGATCCCTGATCTGTCCCGGCTCGCCGATGACGCCCCCAAGGACGACGCCCGTCGACTCTGGGTGGCGGGGGCTATTTTTCGGGCCGCGAATCCCGATGGGGAGTACGAGGAACCGCGCGTCAAGGCGCTGTGGCAGTTGCTGGACGCACTCGGCCGGGCCGACGATCCCGGGCGCGTTCTATACGCCGCCGTCGCCCTGCGGGACGAGCGGGTTCGCGCACCTCAAATTTGTTCCTCCCTTCTGGACGCCTGCCGGTCGGCGGACGAAACGACCCGACTTGCGATCATCGGTCAGCTCGGCAAGATCGGGGGCGCTCATCCGCCGGTGGCGGCCGCGCTCGCGTCGTTGGTTTCATCGCCCGACGAGCCCGCAGACGTCCGCTTGGCGGCGATCCACTCCCTCGGGTTTGCGCCGCCGGACCGACCGGGGATCGACGACGTTTTGATTCGAGCGATGCGGGACGGGAATCGGAACGTCTTCCTGAAAGCGGCCAGTACCCTGCACCGCCGTCGAGGGGCGTTCCCGCAGGCCGCCGTGGACCTGCTGCTGTCCTACCTTTCGCATTCGGATCCGTGGCTTCGCGGGGCGGCGGCCTTGTGTCTGGCGGAAGATCCTCCCGGCCTGCGCCAGGCGATTCCGCTTCTGATTCAACGGGTGAAGGTCGAGGACGACGACGAAATCGCCGAAGCGGTCGTGGTCGCCCTGGGCAAAGGCGGGGAGGCCGCCTTCCAGCCGATCGCCGACGCCCTCGACTCGTGTACGCTCCACCTGCTTCAGCGTTTCCAATACGCCTTGTTGGAAGCGTCGCGCGAAGACCCGACCCGAACGGCCCGCCTGATGACGACCGGCGAGAATCGGATCGGCCGGGCGGCGGCCTGGGTTTTGAGCACGCTGGGGCCGAGGGCGTCCGCGGCGGTCCCGATCCTGCACGAACTGCTCGACGGCGGCCGGCCGGAACGGGCGCAAAACGCACTGATCGCGCTGCGCGCCATCGGGCCCGCCGCGGCTCCTTGCACGGAATCCCTGGCTCGGCTTCTCGCCCACGAAATCGTAGAGATTCGGGTTTGGTCGGAAGCAACGCTGGTCGGCATCGGCCCGGTGGTCGTTCCCCGACTGACGGCGTTGCGGAACGCTCTGCCGGTTTCGAGCCATGCCGCGCTGGACCGCGTCCTGGCCGGCGTCCCGTCGCTTCCGGTCCGGGCCGCTCCGGACCCGGGAGTGGAGGGGGTGCGAAGCAAAAATGATCTGGAACTGTTCGTCCATGTGGCGGCGCTCCTGACCGAACACGGCCCGCTTTCCTTCCGAAAACTCGCCGAGAAGCTCGAGGCGTTCCGGCAGGCGGGAAAGGTCAGCGCCGATCTGCCGTGCAGCGACGGGCAGATTCGGCTGGTGGTCGCGCGGTTGGAAGACGCTTGGAGCCGGAAAGCCGGTGAGGACGTGCGTCTAATCGACCGCAGCAAGACCCGAAAGGGAGGGCTGACGCCGGACGGCCGTCGTTACGCCCGGACGGCCCGTGAATACCTGGAACGGTTCCGCGAACCCGGCGAAGGTTCCTCCTGACGGGAGGCGGTCATCGGGCTTGTCCACCGATCTCCTCGCGGGCGCGATCTTCCACGGCGGATTCGTACTCTCGAATCAACTCCCTGGCGGAATGGTCGCCCTGGGCGAGTCCGAAAGCGCGGTAGTCCTCGACCAGGAGGTTCACGATCTCTTCCCGGCTCTTTTCGGGGAGCGGGTCTTCGGCGCCTTTCACGCGGGCGACGGCTTTTTCCGCCAGCCATCGTTCGTGGAGCTTCATGCCCAAATGCAATCTGCGAGCAATGGTTTCCGCGAGGGTCTCCGTCGTTTGGGATTCCATGCGGTCGGCGGCCGGCGCGCCGAATGGAGAATCACCGCGAAACAGGCGGCCTGCCGCTTCGGCTTTCGTCCGGGCGTTCGCGACGGCGGCGTAGTCGGCATGGCGGCCGACGTCGGCGCGGCCGACGGCTTCGTGGGAAAGCCGGTCGCTGGGAGCGAAAAAAGGAAAGGGAAACGGTTCAGGGTCGGTCATGCAGATACTGAAACATAGTTGATATACACGTTTGACAGTGCCACGCTTCTTCTGAAACATCAAGCACTTTGATCGCGCCCGACGCCGTTTCTTCCAGCGACGACCGCGCCATCGCATTTCACATTTCGTGCAAATTCAATCGCTTGTCCATCCTTGGTCCGTCGGCGTCGGCGTCCGGACGCCGTTCGCGTGAAGCGGCGTTTCGCACCGGAACCGCCCGACGACGGCCGGGCGACTGCGCAAACGGATTTCGCAATTCGGCGGTTTTCCAGCCCTCCGGTATGTTCGGGCCGTCGGCACGTGCCACGAAGGCCGACGGCTGGCGATCGGCGCGGCGGCGAGCCTGAACCAGCAACCCTGACCATCGCCCGACCTCAAAACGCCGCCGGCGTCCGCGTGGAAGGTACGCGCCGCCGGCGGCACGAAAGGAGACGTGAAATGGCGAACCTCGAAGCCAAACCGGTCGGCTGGTTCAAGCCCGACCCGAACCAGCCCCGCAAGCGGTTCGACGAGGCCGCGCTGCGCGAACTGGGCGAGTCGCTGAAGGTCAAGCAGCTTCAGCCCGTGCTGGCCAGGCCCGACGGGACGCTGATCGCGGGCGAGCGGCGGCTGCGAGCCGCGACGCTGGTCGGCTTGCCGTCCCTGCTGGCGATCATCACCGACGAGCCGCTCTCCGAGACGCAGATCAAGGTCGTCCAGTTGAGCGAAAACGTCCACCGGGCGGACCTGACCGAAGCCGAGAAGTACCGCGCCTGCGAGGAACTGCTCCGCCTCAACCCCGGCTGGTCGAACAAGGACCTGGCCGCCCACCTCAAGCTCTCCGAACCGACCGTCACCAAGTACCTGGCTCCGGGCCGGGCGATCCCGGAAGTGCGGCAGGCGCTGGAAGCCGGGCAGGTCGGCATCACCACCGTGTATGAGATCGCCAAGGCTCCGCCGGAATCGCAGGCCCGGCTGCTCCGGATGTCGCTGGCGGGCGAATCCCGCGACGGGTTGGCCCGGCAGATTCGCGCGGCCAAACGCCAGCCGGCTCCGCAGAGCCGGGTCAAGCGCATCCTCTGCCCGCTGCCTTCGGGGATTTCCGTGTCGGTGTCGGGGGCGGAACTTTCGCTCGACGACGTTCACACGGCGATCGGCGAACTGCAACGCGAGATTCGCAAGGCCTGCGACCAGGGTTTGGACGCCAAGACTTTCTCCGCCGTCCTCAAGGACAAGGCTTCCAAGAAGGGGGTGGGCCGTGAATAAGCCGCCGCCCCTCCACCGGGTCGTGATCTGCGGCGCCGGCCTGCTGGTCGTGTGCCTGTCGGTCTTCGTTCCCGAGCGCGGCCTGCCCCACGACCGCCTACGGACGGTCGGCGGCGCGGCGACCGGCGCTCTGCTCATCGTGTACGCGGCCGGCTGCGAGGTGCGACACCACCACCACCACCCGGCCTCCGGCGACGGCCTGGACCGCGCCCTTTTCCACTGGGACGAGGAGAACGTCTTTACCGAACGCGACCTGCTGGCGGGCGGCGTCGGCATCTTCGGGATGACCGGGTCGGGCAAGACCTTCGCCAGCGGGCGGGTGCTCGCCGAGGCCCTGGCCAACCGGCCGGGCAGCGGCGGCCTCATCATCGCGGCAAAGCCCGGCGAGGACCGCGCCATGTGGCAGCGGATCTTCCGCGACGCGGGCCGCGCCGACGACCTGCTGATCTTCTCCCCGGAGCACCCCCTGCGCTTCAATTTTCTCGACTTCGAGATGAGCCGGGGGGGCGAGACCCGCAACATCACCAAGTGCATCACGACCATCGGCGAGACGCTGCGGTCCGCCGGCGCCGACAAGCGCGAAGCGGCGGATTTCTGGCAACGGGAAACCGAGCGATTGCTCTTCTGCGCCGTGGAAGTGGTCAAGATCGCGACCGGTCGCGTCGGCCCCCCCGATCTGCACCGCTTCATCAACGGGGCGGCGATGCACCCCTCGCAGTTCGCTTCGGAAGAATGGCTGGCGGGTTTCCACAACCAATGCCTGAAGGCGGCTTGGAACAAACCCAAGTCGCCGATCGAGCAACACGATTTCGACCTCGCGAAGGAATACTTCCTCGGCGAATTCCCCAACATGGCCGACAAGACCCGGTCGTCGATCCTGGTCGGCGCGCTCGGTCTCCTGCACCAGTTCAACGTGGGCGCGGTTCGAGAACTGGTCAGCACCACGACCAACGTCCGCCCGGACGACCTGTTCCGGGGACGCTGGCTCCTCGTCGACATGCCCGTCTCGCGGTACGGGGACGTCGGGGCCTTCGTCATCGGCGGCTGGAAGTATCTGACCCAACGGGCGATCCTCGACCGCGAGGCTTCGCCCGACGCCGCGCCCGTCGTTTTGTGGGTGGACGAGGCGCAGGGGGCCGTCACCAGTTTCGACGCCCATTTCCTCGCCCAGTGCCGCAGCCGCCGCGGCTGCATGGTGATGCTCTCGCAATCGCTGCCGGGCTACTACGCCGCCCTCGGGGGCGAGAACGGCCGGCACTACGTCGACGCACTGCAGGCGTCGCTGACCACCAAGATTTTCCACGCTCTCGGCGACTTGGAGACGGCGAACTGGGCCAGTGGTTTGGTCGGCCGGTCGCTGACGACGTTCACCGGCGGTTCGAGTTCGCCTTCGGACGGGGCTTTCCAGAGCCTGACGGGCCGGAGCAACTACAGCAGCAACTTCTCGGAGGCCTACGAGAACACCCTGCAAACCAACGATTTCATGTACGGGCTTCGCACCGGCGGGCCGCGCGACGGCTTCGTCTGCGATTGCTACGTGATCCGCTCCGGCCGACCGTTCGCGTCGGGAAACAACTGGCTGGCGACCAGTTTCTCCCAGAAGGGAGGCGCCGCGTGAACGCGTCCGCGCCCCGCGCGGTCATGGGCTTCACACGCCCGCCGTCGAACCGGCCGTCCATCCGTCGGCCGGCCCGCAACGACAAGGTCTTTGATTCCAACTTCATTCTTCATCGATGGGAGTTCGTCGTGAACAACGAAAACGGTGGTTCGTCGATGGCGGCGAACGTCAACCTGCTGCTGTCCTTCGCCAGGGTCCACGCGCTGTGCCTGACGGTCTTCCTCCGCCGGGACTACGGAAGCGAGGGCATCGGGATGACGGGCCTGGGAGCCTTCGTCCTGATCCCGGCGTACGCCGGGCTCGCGAACAGTCACGCCATGCTGCTGTTCTGGGGCTTCTGGTTCCTGGCGGTCGTCTCGCAGCGTATGCGCCAGTACCGCAATTGGCGAAACGGCGTGGTGCTGCACAGCCGCTACGAAGGGTATCCCTGGGTCGCCTTCAAGCTGTTCCCGCGCATCCGCGCGGAAGGCGACGCCAAGGCCGCGGAAGCCTTCCTGGCGTTCGGGGTCGGCGGCGTCCTGACCTATCTCGACAAGCCGCTCGGCTGGTTCGTGATGGCGGGATTCCTTTCGATCCTGTTCGTCGAGGCGATCTCGGAGGAAATCACCCGCAAGCGCCTTTCGGAAATGAAGGACGCCCAGTTGGAGCAACAGTACCTGGCCCGGCGCTTCCGCTCGGGCCGTTTCTGAACGGGGGTGATTCGTGGCGGAGCAACAGCCTGGCGTTTGGGAAAGAATGCTCGCCAAACGCGCCGAATGGGCGGCGTCCCAGCCGTCTCTGTCGGCCGAGCTTAAAGCGATGGGCCGCGAGGCCGTCAAGGACGTCCGCGGCGCGGTCCACGAAACGTACTTCGGCAAGCCGGAACACGCGGGTGAACTCGGCGCGCCGCTGAACCCGACTCCGCAGATGACGACCCAGGAGTTGGGCACGGTTCACGGGTCGTATGAGTCCATGCTCGAAACCTACGCCTCGCGGGCGCGGGAGCAGCAACAAACGAACGAGAGGGCGAGATGATTCTTGCAAGCATCGAGAGCGAACCGGCCCTGCCGGGCCGGCGCCTTCGCAACGACGACCGAAAACAAGGCGGCGCTCCGGCGCCGGCTTGGAAGACGGCCGGGGGCGTCGCCTCCCGGATGACCAAACGCTGGTTCTTCGGACGCTTCCGTTGAACCACTCCCACGGACCAGCCCAAACTTCAACTTCCAAGAAAGTAGAGGATGCCATGACCGTCAAACTGAAGTTTCGATGCCCGAACTGCGACGCGAAATTGTCTGCGGGAAGCAAGCACGCGGGCAAGGAGGTCCGCTGCCCCGGTTGCACGGCGCCGCTGATCGTCCCGCCCGTCACGATCCTCGTCGCCGCGAAGCCGCGAACGCTCGCGCCGCACGTCGCGGACGCCGAGTCCGTCGAGCGGCGGGCGGCCGAGCGACCAAAACTCCCGAAGGCCGAACCCACCCCGGTTGAACCCACCTCGGCCGAACTCACCCCGATCGAACTCCGTCTACCCGGCCAGCTCGGCGGATTGAAGGCGAACGTGGACCGCAAGACCAGCAACATGATGGCGACCACGACTCTCGGTGCCCTTTTGTTCGCCGGCGGCGCCGTGCTGTTCGCCATGTTGGGCGGGAAGGCAAGGTCGGCCTGACAAACCCGGCGACGTAGGAACCCGGCGGCGCGTCCCGCGCGCCGCCCTTTCCAAGGAGTTTCCCCTACTTGCGGCGCTCTTCGCCGCGCCAATCGGCCTGATAGTTCCGCCGGTGGCGGCGTTCGCGGCGCTCGAAGATGAAGACCCAATAGACCTTTCGGCCATCGAATGAGGTTCGAGGACTCTGTTGCCTCAACAGCATACCCCCCAGGGGGCGGGACCGACGACCCGCCCGCCGGCTCGACGAACCATAGCGAGGGGAAGGCCGGGCAGTGCACGCGACCGGCGACGGCACGATTGATGCGAGAATGCCATGAACACCGAAGTATTCGACGATTTGACGGCGCGCCTCGCTCGCATCGAGCAGGCCCTCGACCTGCTCGTGCGGCAGCGAACCGTCAAGGAATGGTATTCGACGGCCGAGGTCGCCGGACTGTTGGGCAAGGCCGAATTCACGGTGCGCGAGTGGTGTCGCCTGGGCCGCGTCAAAGCCGGGAAGAAGAAGAGCGGGCGAGGGGTCGCCGGCGAGTGGATCATCTCGCACGACGAGTTGACGCGAATCCAAAACGAGGGCCTGTTGCCCGAGCCGAATCCCTATCGGCACGTGAAGTGAGGCAATAACGGAGCGTCTTTCAAAACTACGTTCTCGACTGCCACTGAATGAATCCTTTGCCCGCCTACGACTAATGGAGCGAGTCGATTAGGATCGGCGCCGAAAGAGGTCGCCGGACTCTAATTGATTCGACGCGCCGTCTCGCGCGTAGTGTAGGGCCATACAGGATCTTGACGCGATAGCGACCCTCCGCGACGAATAGTTCGGTCTGCTCGACGACTTGGACGAACGCCGCCGCAGCGGCAGACGCAAGCTGCACGCGGCGACCCAGCCGGCTTTGGTCGAAGCGCTCGACCGCCTCGTCGAACCGGGCGCCTGCGGCTCGCCGACGAATCCGTTGCGTTGGACGATCCAAAGCACGCACCGGTTGACCGACGAATTGCGGCCGCAGGGCTTCACGGTCGGCGCGAGTTCGGCGCCGCGGACGCTCGCCGGCATGGGCTGCAGCGTCCAGGCAAACCAGAACGCGAAGCGAGGCTTACGATAAGCCGCGCCGCCGTTTCCAAAGAATGGTTGGTCCAGGCGAGAATACCGCCGAATGCCGCTACCGAAAACCCGCCGATGAAATAGCCGATATAAACTTTTATCTGAAAATCATGGGGCGGTGCAGTTTCATTGCAAGGCCTGCGGCGAAAGGCGTCTTTCGGCGGCTTCCAGCGCCTCCAAAAGTTGTTTTGCGAGATCAACCAAGTTCCGGCCGTTCTCCAGCGCGTCAAAAAACAGTTCTATTACGCCGGCACGGATGTAAGTCGGTAAGTTTTCGATCGCGACCGGTTTCCTATAATACTTCGCGGCGAGCGGGGTTCAACACCGGGAGGTGCATCGTGCAAGACGAGTATCAAGATCCGCGCGGCTATTCCGA
>JBOFFD010001150.1:0-3526 GCA_051648425.1 Planctomycetia bacterium | reverse complement strand
GTTCTTAAACCCCTACCCCGGCCGCTTCACCGTCTGGATGTTGTTGGCGGGCCGAGGCGCCTTGGAATCACTCGACGGCCGCCATCGCGAACGCTATGAGACGGGGACGACGCTTGTCGCGCCGGCCGCCGCCGCGCCGTGGCGCTGGCGGCCGCTCGCCGCCGACCTGCAACTGGCCGCCGTCACCCTGCCCTCGGCCGTGGCGCAGGCCGCCCGCGCCGCCTGACTGAAAACGTTGGGCGGACGTCCGCGTCCGCCCGTGAGAATCGACTGACGTCAGATCGTCACTCGACTTCCTTCTTCTCCATCTTCTTTCTCTTCTTCTTAGCGGCCTTCTTCTCGCTCGGCGGGATGGGTTTCGACTCCTCGACGACGGCCTTGGGCTTCGCCGAGGGAAGATCCTCGACGTGAATCCAGGCGTGCGTGACCGTTTGACCGTCTTCGCGGTACATGCGGACCGCCGCGCCCTTGTACACGCCGACCAAGTCGAAACCCAGCACGATGCTTTCGTCGACGAGCGCCGCGGATTCTTCGTCGACCGGCTGCGTCTTACGGAGGTGATCGACCCACTTCTTAAGGGCGGCGACCGTCGATTCAGGCCGGCTGACGACCACGGCCCCGCTCGGTGCGTTCACCGCGACGACCGAATCGGTCGGCCCGCGTTTCGACGACGTCATTTTTTCGGCGACCGCCTTCGACGTGAACATCATCAAGATCTTTTCGCCCACGACGATGCGCGGCGAAAGAGCGTCGCCGAATTCCTCCGGCAGTTCGTAGAAGTAGGTGGTGGCGTCGGCGATCGAGTCGGTTTCCGGCTGGGGGAATTTGAACGGCTCGACGTTCTCGCCGTCCGGACCGGCGCGGCGGACGTCGTCGATTAAGAGTTCGATCGCCTCGGCGTACTCTCCGACGGCCTCTAAGAAAAGCTTGCTGTCGTTCAGCGTGAAGCCGAGCGAGACCGACGGCGCCGGCATCGGTTCCGGGAACCGCGTCGGACCGACCCTCGTCACGGTCGAGTTGAAATCCACGACGAACAGCGTTTGCCCCATGTCGATGGCGGGCAGGAACTTTTCGCGGGTGGTCGCGTCGAACTTTTTAAGAAACGGCAGCGCGATCGCCTCATACTTCTTCGCCTCGGCTTCCATGTCCGCTTCAAACTGCGGCTCCGCGAAATCGCGGTAGTAGTCGAACAACTTAATGGCGTAGCCGCGCAGCGCGTTGTACGCCGGCACGCCGCTGGCGCCGCCCTGGGCGGCCGCGAACAACGGTTTGGGGCCGGCGTACTTCAGAATCGACAATTCTTTCGTGTAGTCGATCCCCAGGGTCGCGTTCTCGGTGAACGAGTACGTCTCGATTCCCTTGTTGAGCAACTGCACCTGAACCCAGGGCGACGCCGGGGGAATCAACGCGCCGACGTCGCCGGCCAGTTGATGGACGTCGGCCTTCAGACGGTCGCCGAGTTCCGCCGGCATGAACAACTGGCCCAGAGTCAACAGCGAATCGACGACCGGCAACAGTTCGTCGACTTTAAGACGCTGCGTCTCCGCCATCGCCCGTGATCCATAGGCGAAACCGGCGGCGTTCGGCTTCGTCAGATACGCCAGCGCCGGCTTGACGTCGGGCGAATCCGCCAACGACGGGCCTTTCCCAAGTTTTTCGAGGTGTGCGTCGTTCGGTCCGAAGGAAAGCACCGTATAGTCGCCAATCACGCCGACGGTGATGGAAAGCGTCTGTTCCTTCATCCAGGCAATGAATTGATCGGTCTGACGTTCCGTGACGCCGTCGTCCATGAGTTGGCGGCGGAACTTTTCCTCTTCCTCTTCGCCAATCATCGCGCCGGTGAGTTTCAGCGTCGTCAATTCTTGTTCGCCGACGACGACGGCTTCCAGCTTCAACGGCAGTTTCGCGTTCTCGACGATCGTCTTGAGTTGCGTCAGCACGTCTTCGATGATGCGGCGGTCTTTCACTTTGCCGCCGAAGACGAGCGTCGGAGCTTTGATGCGGTCTTTGTTGCGCAGCAACAGCCGAACCATCCGCGCCGAATCGTTCGACTTCTTCCCCGACATCCCTTCCTGAATGCCTTCAAAGATCGCCTGGCCGTAAACGTCGTTGATAAGATCGACGAGGCCCACCCACTCGGAACCGCCGTAGACGAAGAGTTCGCGGCTGCCGAGTTCCTCGCCGGCCGCGATCAGATCCTGCGCCAGCGGCAGTTCCAGCATCTGAATCGCCGTCTCATACTGCGGCTGCATCTTCAGATCCTCCAGCCCCTTTCGTACGGGCGAGAACGCGAGGATGCGGCGCAGAGCTTCGCTTTCGACGAACGGCTTCCATTGCTCTTTCAGATGAAGCGACGTACTGAAGAAGGCGACGTCGGCGGGGACTACGTCGGCGGCGGAGTTCGTGGCGCCGGCGCGGGCCGTGGAGCCTGCGGCCGCCGCGAGGAGAACGCAGACGGCGCCAAGCCGAGCCGACCATCGGCCGGCGAGGTTCGTCGCGTCGTGACGGGAATTCTGGGAACCTGAAAACATGGCGATTCCTTTCGTCGTTCCGTGGGCGGCGGCGGCGTCGTCGGATCGACGCCCGCCTCGACCCGTAGAACCTCTCTTTACGGTACGACCGCGTCGATTGCCACCGTCAGGCCGGCGCGACGGCGCCGACGGGCGAACGGCGTCGCGACGACTGTCGCCGCACCACAGCGACGGCCGATGCCAAACGACGGAAAGGGTCGCGCGAGGCGGCCGCGAAGGAGTAGACCGATTTCGATGACGCCGAAGAGACCCGCGAAGTCCGCCGCCCGGTCGGCCCGACCCCCTGCGCCCCCGGTTGATCTCGTCGCGGCCGAGGGGCTGCGCGTCGGCGACTGCCTGGAGGGACTGCGCCGCCTTCCCGACGGTTCGGTGTCGCTGGCGTTCGCCGATCCACCGTTCAACATCGGCTTTCAGTACGACGTCTACCGCGACCGCCGCGACGCGAAGGCCTACCTTGACTGGTCGCGCCGCTGGATGACCGAAGTCGTCCGCGCGCTGCGGCCCGACGGCACCTTCTGGCTGGCCATCGGCGACGAATACGCCGCCGAACTGAAAGTGCTGGCGACGAGCGAACTGAATTTGACCTGCCGAAGTTGGGTCGTTTGGTATTACACCTTCGGCGTGCATTGCAAACGTAAGTTCGCCCGCAGCCACGCGCATCTTTTTCACTTCGTGCGCGACGCGGAGGCGTTCACTTTCAACGATCTGACGGTGCGGGTGCCGTCGGCGCGGATGACGACGTACGGCGACAGCCGGGCCGACCCCCGCGGCCGACTGCCCGACGACACATGGATTCTGCGACCGCAGGATATGACGGAAGGTTTCACCGCCGAGGAAGACAGTTGGTACTTCCCCAGGGTGGCCGGCACGTTCCACGAACGGCAGGGTTTCCACGGCTGTCAGATGCCGGAACAATTGCTCGGCCGGATCATTCGGGTGTCGTCGAACGAGGGCGACCTGGTGCTTGATCCGTTCGCGGGCAGCGGTACGACGCT
>JBOFFD010001149.1:0-3202 GCA_051648425.1 Planctomycetia bacterium | reverse complement strand
TTGCCTTTGACGACGTGGCGGACGTCGTTGCGGCGGGCGATATCGAGGATGATGCGGACGGCGTCGTCGCCGGTCTCGGCCCAATGGACCACGCCGCCGTTGGCGACGACGTTCTTCTCGAACTGTTCCAGGTAGCGGTCGAGATGCTCGATGGCGTCGCGTTTGACGAGGGCGGCCCGTCGGCGGGCGTTTTCGTGGTCGAGAAAGCGGGTTTTGATGCGCGCGACGGCACCGTCGTACGCCACCATCGCCTTGCGCAGCACCTGTCGTTGCCGCTGGTCCGCCGCGACTTCCGAAGCGTGCTCGGCGAAAAACCGGCCCGCCGAAGCTTCGTCGGCCGGACGATACTCGGAGGCCTCGTGCGGCGCCAAGATCGGCAGCGGGTCGCTCGGGTGGCGCGATTTCGTTTCGGAGGGCGTCGGCGGCGTGGCGAGAGTCGTCATGAAGGCCCGCGCTGTGCAAGGGGTGGGTTGAATCGGGATCGACGCGATCCATCAATCAACGATGCTGTAATGTTAGCGAACCTGCCGCGTAAAGCACCTAGGAACGCAGGAAACGGGCCGACGCTCCGTTTGTCGAACCGGCGTCGCGGTCGTAACGTAACGTTCATTAGGTTGACCACCGTTTGAACCGCCCCGAACCGGCGGTTCCTCCTCCCAAGGACGACAGCCGACTATGTCGATGGAGACCAACGTCCAACCGCCTTTGGGCGGCATGCGCGCCGAGCAGATTGAAACCGCCTATCGACCGATCTCCCGATTGGCGATCATCAGCGGCCTCTTCGCCCTGGCGTCGCTGCTGTCGTTCGCCGACCCCATCTTCTGGTTCATACCCGTGGCGGCGTTCGCGGTGTCTGTGACGTCGTCGCGTTTTCTCGACAAAGCCAAGCAGGAATACGCCGGCCAACTGTTGGCGAAGTTGGCCGTCTTGGTTTCGCTCGCCGCCGGGATCGGCTCAATCACGCGGTATTCGATCGAGTACGTCATTCTGACGACCGAGGCCCGCGCCTACGCCAATGAGTTCGTCGACGACGTCCTTTCCAACCGCCCGAAGGAAGCGTTCGCCAAAACGGTGGCGCCGCTGAACCGTTCCGGAATGGAGGACGCTCTCGACCAGTTGATCGTCCGCCAGGGGCCGAGCTACCGAGAATTCCTGGGTGCCGCGTTCCCGTTGACATTCCGCGGCAAAGGCGCCGAGACGCAGGTCACCATCCTTGGAATGAGCGAATACGCCTACAACTCGGGCTTTCACGACGTCAAAGTCTCGTACCGGCTGGTCCTTGGCGAGCAAAGCTACGACGCGACGATGACGCTGAAAGGGGGCGTCGCCGCCGCGGGCGAGTGGAAAGGCCGGCAGTGGTACATTCAGTACACCGAACTGAAACAGACGCCGACGGCGAAGTAACACCGTGAAAGAAATGTCTCGGAATCGTCCCGGTACCGAGTAACTTAAACCTTGCGGGCGACGAGGACGACTTCCGAAAGCGTAAAATAGACGTCGGCGTCGGTCCAGCGCGGCGCCAGGAAATCCTTCAATTCCGTCGGCAGCGACTCCAGCATTTTCAACAACGCCTGCTTTCCATCGGCGTCGACCCACTGCCGGTCGGCCCATTCCTGAAACTCGAACTCCTTGCGGAACAAGTGTTGCTCTTCAACGACGAAGCCGACGCTTTCAAACCGATCCTTCAGTTCCTCCAGCGAAACGACCCGATGGTGCGACGGATCGCGCTTCCGCTCGAAATCATTGTACACCGCCGCGCTCGTAAGATCGGCGACCGTAAAGTTGTCGGTGAAGCCGAGCCGGCCGCCCGGTTCCAAGACGCGGTGAAACTCGGCCGCCGCCTTCTCCGGATTCGGAAAATGGTGCATGGCGAGTCGGCATAAGACGAGGTCGAACGAACCGTTTTCGTACGGAAGGTTTTCCGCGTCGACGGCGTCGGTGAAGACGTTCGTCAATCCGCGCTCGGCGGCCAGCCGGCGGCATTGGTCGAGCATTGCGGGAGTGTAGTCGGCCGCCACGACCGCCGCCGCCCGCGGCGCGAACGCCAGCGCCGTGTGGCCGGCGCCGCAACCGACGTCCAAGACCCGCCGGTACGGACCGGCCGGCAGCAGGTCGAGAAGCGCCGCCAACGTCTCGCCGGCGGCGAAATGGCTGCACGTCGCATAAGCGCCGGCCGCCGCCCCGAACTGCGCTCGCACCCGTTCCTTCGTTTCGTCCGACATTATCCCTCCTTAAGAAACGACGTCGGCGCCCCGGGTCACTCCATACATAAGAGGGCGGCGGCGGTCGGCAGGTTCGCCGAGCGCGTCACGCCGCCATCGTTTCGACCCGCGCCGGTCGGTCGCGGCCCGCGGTCGCGGGGGGCGACCAGGCGGGCAGTTCGCACAAACCGCCCCCCATGTACAAGTGGTGCCACAACTGCGTGGACGCCACCATCGTCAAACCGAAATCGTGCGACATCCGGTTCATGCTCCACGCCGGCATCGCGTGATAGTTGCGCCGGCTCCCCTCGACGGCGTCGGCGTTGAAGTACCCCGATTTTTCCAACGACTCTCGACTCAGCAACTGGTCGATGAAGGCGGGCGATCGATCGAAGAACGTTTGCGCGAACGGCGCCCGGAACATCGCCTTGCGGCGGTAGGCGATTTCCTTCGGCAGCATCTCGGCCGCCGTCCGTCGCAGCAAGTGTTTGTCCATCGTCGCGCCGCGCAGTTTCCACCGCGGATTCAGCGACGCGCAGTACTGGACGACTTCCTCGTCTAAGAACGGGTAGCGGGTCTCGACGGAATTCGCCATCCCCGGCCGGTCGCCCTTGTGGTTCATCAGCAGGCCCGGCAGCATCACTTTGTAGCCGAGGTACAGCGACTGGTTCAAAGGGTGCCAACGTTTCACTTTAGCCGGGTCGAACCCCAGGTCGTCGTGCGCGATGCAGCCGTCGAGTCCGTCGACCATCGACCGCGAATAAAAGAGGTCGCGCGACATCCCGACGAGGCCGTACAGCCATTCCTGCGCCATGGCGGCGCCGGCGGTGCGCTGAATCCGCCGGTAGTTGGGGAACGGCAGTTGCCGACGGTTGATCTTCTGAAAGAACCACCGCAGGCCGTTGCTCAGACGCAGCGCGTCGGTGTCGAAGGCGGTGAAGATTTTGTGGACTTTGAACCACGGATAGCCGGCCAGCGCCTCGTCGCCGCCTTCGCCCGTC
>JBOFFD010001148.1:0-3234 GCA_051648425.1 Planctomycetia bacterium | reverse complement strand
GCGCCGGTGGCTCCCAGGGCGCGGTCGCGCGCGACCAGTTCCGGATCGATCGAATCGAGCCAAAGTTTGGTCCCGGAGGCGACGAGCGATTGAAGCGGCGTCATAGCGATGGATCCTTCTGCGTCCTTCAGACGCCCCGTAGCCGGGGCTTTCGGTGCCATCTTAGAAGACGCGAAGCCCTGAAGCAGCGTCCGATTTTCATTCCCTTGGACCTGGCCGAAGTTTCGCCGGCCGTCGTCGACGCCGGTAGGGAACGCGCGGCGGCGGCGGTCGGGGCGGGCCTGATTTCCGCGGGGTCGGGTGGAGCGCCCCGCGCGGATCGGCTACAACGGCCGAGATGGACGCGGAACGCCGCCGGCCCCTCCGAGGTCTTCGGGGAGACACGCCGACGGCGGGTCGGTGCGTCGAGCGACGAATGGAACCGCGGTGAGTCAAGCGACGCGCAACGTGGAGCAGAACCTGAGGGCGTCGGTGACGGTGCCGGCGGCGGTGGTGCCGGTCTTGCCGCCGGCGGGCTCGTTTCTGCCGGTCGTCGCCGTCCTGACGGCCGTGCTTCCGCCGACGGCGGCCTGGCTGTACGGCGAGTTCGGCGCGAACCAGGCGTGGTGGGGTCTGGCCGGTTGGACGGCGGCGACGGATCTGCAAGTACTGCCGACGGTCGACCGCCGGGTCGCGCCGCCGCTTCCCGCTTGGTCGACCGGCGTAGCACTGCTGCCGCCGACAGGGAACGTCTTCTGGCAGATCGCGTTGCCGGCGTACCTCGCCGCCGCCGCCGGCTTGGTAACGTTTTTCCGAATCGGCCGCACGCTGGAAGGCGCCGGCGTCGGACTACTCGCCTGGATCTTTTTCGGACTCAACCCCGTCTGGTTGTCGGCGGTGCGCGACGGCGGCCCGGACGCCTTCGTGCTGTTTTTCGTCCTTGCGTTGATCTGGCTGCACGTAAGGTACTTACAGGTACGGGAGGTGAGACCGGGTTGGACGCTGGGCGCGGTCGTCGCCTTCGCCGGCCTACTGTTGTCGGCCGGCTGGTACGCGCTCTGGGTGCCCGGGTTGCTGGTCGTCGGACTCTTCTGCGACCAGGCGCAGCGAACCACCGACTTCTCGGCCGCCCTCGAGCGCGTGGGCAGGTCCGACGGCTTCCACAGCCTGTTGGCGGGAACGCTGGGCGGCTTGGCGCTCGCCCTGCCGTGGCTGCTGGTCGGCATGCAGTGGGCCGACGCCCCTTCCGACTGGCCCCATTCGTTCTGGTCGACGCCGGCGATTGTTGAAACACCCTCGGCGGGCGCGCTGCTTGGACCGACGGCCGAAGACGCCCGTCCCAGAATGACGGCCGACCGGAAGACGCCGTCCGCGGAAGTCATTCCCGAGAAGCCTTTGCCCAACCGATTGCGGCCGCGCGATCTTTTCCGCGTCATGCCGGCGCTGGGCGTTCTGGCGTTGTTCGGCCTCTGGCAGACCATCCGCGAATGGCTGCGCGGTACGGTCGACTCGCCGTTGGCGGTCGTGCTGCCCCTGTGGACGTTGACCGCCGGTTTGGCGTTCGCCGCCGCCCCCGCGATACCCGGGGCGTCGGTCGTCGCCCTGGCGCCGCTGCATCTTTTGGCGGCGCGCGCCTTCTTTTCGATGGTGCGCCGCGAGCTGCCCGATTCGACCGTCTTCTTCATGCTGCTTTCGTCGCTCGTCGTCTATCTGATCGCCGTCTTCGCGCCGCTGCGCGATCTGCCGCGCCGCCTCTTCAAAGTCGACTATTGGACCGACGCCCGTCTTTTGGACCTTCATCTTTCGTTCGACCGGCTCGTCGTCGTCGTATTGGCCTTCATTTTCATGTACATTTATTCCGCTCGCCACGATCGGCTTCGCCGACTGTTGTGGTGCGGTTCGATGCTTCAGATCATGGTGCTGGCGGTGCAGCCCGGGCTTTGGTCGCTGCAATCGACGCCCCGCCGCGACGACCCCTGGTATCAGGTCTATCGTCGGTTGAGCGAACTGAAAGGTTTCACCAAAGTCGTCTACTTGGGATCGAGTCCGCCGCCGACGCCGTTGCGCTTCATCGCCCGCCGACTTTTTCCGAACGCGAAGGGCGATTGGGTGGTCGATCGGGCCTCGCTCGACAATGAACTGCGCGACGTGGTCGGCTCGCCGCTCGTCTTAGTGACCGATTCTGAGTATCAACTGCCGGCGACGATTCCGGTGCCGCAGGGCGACAAAGTGCTGACGCTGTCGCGCGTCGTGGACAGTCAGCAGGTGGTCGCCTACGCGGCCCCGCCGTAATGAATCGGTCCGCCGCCGAACGACCAGCAACCAGAGGTGCGTATGTCGACGACCATTGAAACCGCCGAAGCCGTCGATGCGACGGCCGCCGCGCCGCCCGTCGTGGACCCGCCGCCGACCGTCGCCGATCTTCTGGAGCGGCTCGGCGGCGTGCCGCCGTCGCGGGTGCGGATGTCGCCGGCTCCGGGAACCGCCGTGGAAGACGACCTCTTCAGGGCCGACGGCCGCAACCGCTTGTGCGAACTCGTCGACGGAACGCTGGTGGAGAAGCCGATGGGATATCACGAATCCGCGCTGGCGATCTGGATTGGGCATCTGCTTTTCTGCTACCTCGAAGAAAACGACGTCGGCGAACTCGCCGGAGCGGACGGCGCGTTGCGACTAATGCCGGGCCTGGTGCGAATCCCCGACGTCGCCTTTGTGCGTCGGGAGAAGCTGTCGATCGGCGGCATGCCGCTTCCTCGGCTGCCGACGCTGGCCCCCGATTTGGCGATCGAAGTATTGAGTGCGAGCAACACCGCCGGCGAAATGAAGCGTAAGATCGCCGAATACTTCGCGGCCGGTTCGTCGTTGGTCTGGCTCGTCGATCCGAAAACGCGGTCCGTCGACGTCTACACCGCGCCGGACGCCGTTCAGACGGTGGGCGAAGACGGTTCGTTGGACGGCGCCGGGGTTCTTCCCGGTCTTATATTGTCGGTCCGTAAGATCTTCGAGCGGACGCCGACGGCCGCGTCCGCCGCCTCCGATGAACCGACGAAAGTCGACTAATGGAAACCGTTCTTACCGGACGAGTGATTCTTCCCGACGCCCTCCTGAACGACGGCGCCGTCTGTTTCTCCGGTGGTCGCATCGTCGCCGTCGGACCGGCGGCGTCGCTTGATCTGGCGGCGCGGCGGGCGGCCGGCGCCCGGATCGTCGAGCATCTCCAAGGGTTCATTTCGCCCGGCTACGTCGATCTGCACG
>JBOFFD010001147.1:0-5541 GCA_051648425.1 Planctomycetia bacterium | reverse complement strand
AAGCGGTCGGCAACGTGCGCGTCCACGGCCGCGAGTATTGGGGCAACGCCGACCGCCTGACGTACGACCAGGAAAAAGACATGCTGGTGCTGGAGGCCGAGGCGGGTCGGAAGGCCGACTTCTTCCGCCAGGATCGGCCCGGCCTGCCGCCGAGCCGAACGACCGCCCGCCGTTTCGAGTATCTTCTGAAACAGAAGAAGATCGTGACCGACGAAAGCGACGGCTTCCAATCGATCGATGTCGGACCGAGCACGAAGGTGCCGCGTACGAACTGACGTCGACTCGACCGCCGTCAAGGAGGGCCGCCCGTGCAGACGCTGTTTCTGATTGCCGCATTGTCACTGGCCGCCGCCGATGACGCCGTCCTACGATTCGACAAGTCGGTAGTCGACTTGGGCGTCGTACGGTCGGTGGGGGTCGTCGAGCAGGAATTCCCGTTCGTCGTAACGGCCGACGCCGTCCAAATCGTCGATCTGCAACCCGGCTGCGGTTGTCTAAGATCGTCGCTTGACAAACGGTCTTACACCGCCGGCGAGACGGGCCGCATCAAGCTCGCCATTCACGCCGCCAGTCAATCCCCCGGCCGCCACCGCTACCTGCTCACTGTCGTGCATCGGTCGCCCGAACTCGGTCGGCAGGTGTTGGCCGTCGATCTCGACTTACAGTCCGACGTCGCGGTGGAACCGTCGACGCTGTTGGTGCTGATGGCGGGTAAGACCGACGTGGAGCGAACGATCACCCTGACCGACCGTCGCGGCGACTTTCTGAAGGTGACGCGCGCGGAGTCCAGTTCGCCGCGCGTGGTCGTCGGGGCGCCGACGAGAGGCTCCTCGCCCGGCTCTTGGGTGACGCCGCTTAAGATCGCCGGCGACCATCGCGTCGGTCGGAGCGAAGAACGCGTCGTTCTGCATACGGACGATCCCAACTATCCGACGGTGGAAATTCCGGTCGTGGTCGACCGGTCGCAGCGGCTGCGGGCTTCGCCGGAACAGGTCCGTCTGAAAAGGAACGCCGATCCGAAGGCGCCGCCGCGACAGTTCTTCGTCAGCGACCGCGAAGGTAAGACCGTTCGTGTGTCGAAGGTGGAGTCGGACGCGCCGGAACTGGCCGTCGAATGGACGCCGGAGGCGGGACCGCGCGGCGTGGTGAAGGTTCGCTGGCGGACCGACGGCGGCGGTCCGTCGGAAGCGATGCTGAAAGTGTACGTCGCCGAGCCGATGGAAGCGATCCTGATGGTACCCGTTCAAATCGACTGAAGTCGGAATCGGTCCACCGCGAAGCATCCCGGCGCGAGTACCGAACCGGGGACGACAGTCCCCGGTTGAGTCCAACTCCAAACGTCCGCCCGACCTCAATCCTTCCTTCCCGAAGAAAGAACGGGCGTCGTTACGCCTTGACGGCGTCCACCGTCGGCGCGGCAGGCGCCGGCGTCGGCTCGACGGGAGCCGGCGTCGGCTCCACGGCGGCTGGTTCGTCCAGTTTGTGCGCGGGCAGGTTCAGATGTTTTTCAAACAGCCGACGGACGTTGTTTTCCATGAGCCGACGCGTTCGGGCCGCGTTCTTACCGTGCGGCGCGAATGCGCTGTAGTTCTTGGGGCTTAAGAGAAGCTCCTGCACTTTCGGTTTCAGACTCTCCCACATGTCTTGATCGTAACGGGTGTCGAGCGCCACCCACTGGTCGACCGTTTCACGCAGCCGCTGGTGGAAGCCGGGACGAAAGACGTTGCGGTAGAAGTAAACCGCTCCGGCGGAGCCCAGCACCGCCAGGACGAGCGGCACGAAGAACGACGAGGTCGACAAAGTACCGGCGAACACTCGGCCGAGGAAGCTGTTGGCCGTCCCGGTGGTCCCCCAGGCCAACACGAAGTCGCCGAGGATCGCAAAGACCACCACCGCCGCGAGCGCCAGTTGAATGTAGCCGATCGTACCCAGAACGAACCGCCGCGACGCCTTCGCCAACACGCGCGACAACATTTCGAGTTTGTGCAGGTGGTTGTCGACGTTGCCCAACATGTGACCGATCTGAAGGCGGGGCGCCTGCTCGATCTTTTCGATCAGTTCGTCGCGTTGGCTGGCCAGGCCCATGAAAACGGGGTCGGGCCGGCCGAGCGTCGGCGAATAAGTCAGATAGATGTGCGGCACGTCCTTCCGCCCCGTCATCTGACTCAGGTTCCAGCACAATACACCGTAACAGTGCAACAGATCGTGCAAGTTCTTGCATTCGTCGATGCGGTTCAGCACGAAGACGACTCGGTCTTCGCTGGTGTACTCGGGCAGCGTCGAACGGATCGACACGTAGGTCTCCTTGATCGTACCCGCGCGGTACGGATCGAAGATCAACACCACCAGGTCGGCCAACTCGGCCAGCCGGCCGACGACTTCCTGGTAGTTGTAGCCGCGGTCGCGCTCGGCGACGCTGTCGAGCATGCCGGGCGAGTCGATGATCGCCAGTTGTTTCAGCCGCGAGTTTTTCAGCTTCTTCATCTGAAAGTGCGAAACGAAGCGGTTGCCGAAGCTTTTGAAGCCGCCGAACGGCAGCGACGGATCGTTGACCAATACGCTGCCGGGCACTTCCTCCACCACTTCGGCCGTGCCGGTCGGCGCGGCGGCCGCTCCCTCGTCGTCGGCGTCGAGCAGGATGGTGAAACAGTCGTCGGTGGGCGCCTGACCGGTGCGTTGAATCGTGCCGCCGCACATTTCGTTGATAAACGTCGACTTGCCGGACGAGTAATTGCCGATGATGAGAACGATCGGCCGCCAGTTCGTCTTTAAGTTCAGACTCTGCGGCTGATAGCCGTATCGTTTGGCGATCGGTTGGATTTCCTCGTTGATGAGGCGCTCCAACTGTTGGCGGACTTCGGCGGCTCGCGACATGCAAGAATCCTCTGTTGGACCGTTCGATCCCGTTGGCGGCTGCAACGGTTTTACAAGGAATCGCCGGCCCGAACCAATCGCCACCGCCAGGGGGCCGGCGCTTTCACCAAATCCACCACAGGCTCGCGGGCGAAGGTCTTCAGAAGATCGTCGGCCCGCGGCGGATTCAGTTCCCCTTCGTGGGCGTGCAGCAGGTAGCGAAGGACGAGCGGCTTTTCGGGCGTCAACACCCACGGCTGGCGAAGGTTGAAGGCGGCGCTCATCCAGCCGTCGTCGCGAACGTGCCAACTACAGGGATGGTCCGGGTTCGACGGATGGGGAAGAAGGGTGACGCCCCCCGGGCGGACGACGTTCGGCTTCGCCCGCAGCGGAACCGGGCCGGTGTAGTCGACCCAGTCGAACGGTTTGCCGAAGATCGCCGGCTCGCCGACGGCGCCGGTGCTGGAAGTCAGCCGGCCGCCGCCGAAGGCCCGCGCGATCGACTTGGCGACGCGCACCGCCAGGAAGCCGAAGTTGCTGCGGCGCAGTTCCAGTTTCGTCACGGTGGTCGTGAACGTGCTTTGCAAATCCAAGACGGTGTCGGTACTGTCGGTTCGATCGACCCGCACCAGTGCAATGACGCGCTGTGTCATCACGTGGACTTTCTGAGCGTCGAACCAGCCGAGATCGACGACGAAACCGCCGGCGCGATCGCCGTCTTCGTAATGCACCCACGTCGACTGTCTGATTCGCGGCGTCTTACCTTCGGCCCAGTAGTCGTCGTCTTCGACGGCGGCGTGCGCGAACCAGATCGACCGATGGTGGTCGTGGTCCGGCGCCGACGGATGCCCCATGCGGGTGAGCGGGCCGAGTTCCATCGTGTTGAGCGGAAAAAAGAACGGACGCGGATAGTGCGGCGCGTGATGCCAGCGCAGTCGTTCGTCGCCGTCGACTAAGATCGCCGTCTGATCGTCGGGCAGCGGAACGACCCGCACCCGCGGCAGGGTCCATTCCATGGTCAACCCTCGGCGACGCAGTGATTCCGCAACACGCCCAGGCCGGCGATCTCCACCTCGCAGACGTCGCCCGGCTTCAGGAAGACTTGCGGGTTGCGGGCGACGCCGACGCCCGGCGGCGTGCCGGTGAAGATCAGGTCGCCCGGTTCCAACGTGACGACTTGCGAAACGTAGGCGACCAGTTCGGCGACGGAAAAAATCATTTGCCGGGTGGTCGACGACTGCATCGTTTCGCCGTTGAGACGCAGCGCGATCTCAAGGTTCTGCGGGTCGGGAATTTCGTCGGCGGTGGTTAAGACGGGACCGATGGGGGCGAAGGTGTCGAAAGTCTTACCGAGCAGCCATTGCTTGCCGTCTTTGTGAAGCTGCCAGTCGCGGGCCGAGACGTCGTGGCCGACGGTGTAGCCGGCGATCGACGCCAGGGCGTCGGCGAGGGGCGCGTTCTTCGTCCGCCGGCCGACGACGGCGACCAACTCCGCTTCGTAGTCGATCTGCGTGCTGACTTTCGGCAGTACGACGGCGTCGTCCGGACCGACGACGGCGGACGAGAACTTACTGAAGACGATCGGTTCCTTGGGGATCGGCTGCTTGGTTTCGGCGGCGTGGTCGCGGTAGTTCAGACCGATGCAGATCACCTTGCCGGGGTCGGGGATGGGGGCGCCCAGCCGAGCGTGCGGGTTGAAGACGGCGGCGGCCGATTCGGCGGCGGCCCGCGCCGCGGCGAGGGCGTGGGGGCCGGCGGCCAGCAACGCCTTCAGGGACGACGGCAGGGTGGGATCGGTCGCGGCCAGGTCGACGACGCCCATTTCAGACAGAACGCCCGCGCGCGGGCCGATCTTAGGATCGAGGAAGGTCACGAGTTTCATGGGTCGGCTCCGACGGCGGGTGGGACGGCTTGCACGGAAACGATTTCTTCGACGACCCGGAAGCGGTCTTGAAACGCGGGGTCCAATACGAGGCAGGGATGTTTATAGTGATCTTCGCCGACGCCGCGCCGGCGGATTTCAGACTGGTCGTACTGCGTCCACGAGCCGGTGGGAATGGTCCGCAGCCGCCACGGGCCGAGGTAGGCGTCGGACCGCTTGCCCTGGTACATGACGTTGTGCGCCGCCAGCCAACCGTCGACGCCGGCGAGCAGCCGTTGGGCCTGCTCGCGGTCGCGGACGTCTTGCTGTTCGAGCAGCAGCACATAGTGCGGCGCCCGGGCCAAGAGGCCGTCGAGGGTGGTCGGTTGAACGCCGCGGCCGGCGTCGGCGTCCGGGCGGATCGGCACGGCGGTGAAGCCGGTGACGCGAATCCCCAACCGGCCGGCGGTCTCGGCGACGGCCTGCACCAGATGGTACTCGCTGATCTTCTCGCCTTCCATGTCGGAGAAGCGTTGACCCTTGTTCAGAAACTCCAGGATCGGCGTCTTTCCTTGGAAGCCGACGCAGCGCATGACGTCGGAGATGTTGTACCGGTAGAGTCCGCTGGAAGTGGTCAGCAGAATGAAATATTCACCGCCTTCCGTGAGTTCATGGGCTTCTAAGATGGTCGGCGTCTTAGAGTCGATTTCGTCGACCGGAATGAATTCGTAGTAGTGGCTGGTGATTTCGAGCGGGCCGGCGGGGACGCCGTCGGTCATGGGGACGGTGAACCGGCCCTCGCTGCACAACAGGCCGATGTCGCGGCG
>JBOFFD010001146.1:0-3410 GCA_051648425.1 Planctomycetia bacterium | reverse complement strand
CACCACAAGATTCAGAGGTCTCCCGTCGCTACACCTTGCCTTAGTCCGTTGGACGCGCCACGTGAACGTGCCGGCTATCGACGAACTTCTTCGCCGACCGCCGTCGAGACTCGGATCGCAACTGTCACCGCACCGACAGCATCCGTTCCAAAGCGGTCAAACTGTCGCGGCGGACTTCGGGGGGGACTTTCACTTGGTTCACCACGCACCCTTCGACTAAGTTCTCCAGCACCCAGCAGAGGTGCGGCAGGTCGATGCGGTACATGGTGGCGCACATGCAGACCATCGGCGACAGGAAGTGAATCGTTTGTTCGGGGTGTTCATTTTTCAGACGTTCGACAAGGTGAAGTTCGGTGCCGATCGCCCATTTCGAGCCGGCGGGCGCCTGGCGAACGGTGTTGATGATGAACTCCGTGCTGCCGACGAGGTCGGCTTGGTCGACGACCTCCATCATGCACTCGGGATGCACCAGGATCTTAACCCCCGGTTCGCGGCGGCGCAGCACCGGTACGTGCTCCGGTTTGAACATCTGGTGGACGCTGCACCAGCCGCGCCACAACACACAGACGGCGTCGCGGACGGCGTTCGCCGGGTTGCCGCCGAACTCGCCCTCGGGGCGGCGCGGATCCCACACCACCATCTTATCTTGCGGCACGCCCATCCGTTTCGCGGTGTTGCGGCCGAGGTGTTGGTCGGGGAAGAACAGCACGCGGCGACGGCGGGAAAAGGCCCAGCGAAGCACCGATTCGGCGTTGGAACTGGTGCAGACGATGCCGCCGTTGCGGCCGCAGAACGCCTTCAGCGCCGCCGTGCTGTTGATGTACGTCACCGGCGTGACGTCTGATACGTCGAACACTTCTGAAAGCTGTTCCCAGCAGTGTTCGACTTGGTCGATGTCGGCCATGTCGGCCATGCTGCAACCGGCGCCGAGGTCGGGTAAGACGACCTTCACCCGTTCGTCGGTAAGGACGTCGGCGGTCTCGGCCATGAAGTGGACGCCGCAGAAGACGAGGTATTCCGCATCGGCGACGGCGGCCGCCTGCCGACTTAGCGCGAAGCTGTCGCCGCGCAAGTCGGCGAAGGCGATGATTTCGTCTTTCTGATAGTGGTGGCCCAAGATCAGACAGCGGTCGCCGAGCTTCGCCTTGGCGGCGGCGATGCGGCGGGAAAGGTCGGCCTGGGGCGCCAGTTGATAGGCGGGATACGTCCGCACGCCCCCCGCCGCCCCCGTACCCAAGCGGACCGGCGCCGGCTCCTGCAACGATTCCGCGGCGTCCAGCGTCGTCAAGCCACCGTCCACGCTCATGGCGTCTTTCCATCCCGCGATACGAGTCGCAAAAAGGCGTTCCCGATTCACCGTCGACCCCCGCCGATCGGTGGGGGACGGTCGACGAGGTCGCCTCATGGTATGATAGCCGGCGACCCTTGACCGGGCCGCGTCCAACCCGGACGCCGTGATTTCCGTCGCACGCTTTGGAGGACGCCGCCGTGACCGGACGTTGCCTTTCGTTCGCCGTCGCCACCTGCATCTTGGCGGGACCGTTGACGTCGGCGGAAGCAGCCGACGGGCCGAAGCCCGCGTCGCGCCGGCAGCAGACCGCCCTGCGGCTCACCGCCGAGTTCGTGCCTAACGACGCCGACGAATTGTTCCGCCGGCTTGTGGACGTCGAACTGCCGAAACAGCCGCTCGAAAAAGCGCTTGACGGGCTGGCGGCCGAGCACCGGCTGCTCATCGTCCGCGACCCGCGCGTCGACCCGTTCTTTGAAGTCTACGGCGGTCTCAAACGGACGCCGTTGGAGTCAGTCGTCGACCGGCTGGTCGGCTTGGCCGGCGCCCATGCGTTGCCGATCGGCGAGGTGCTGCTGGTGGGACCGAGGGAGACGGCCGACCAGTGCGCCACCGCCGCCGCGCTGCTGTACGAAACGCTGCCGACGCTGAAGCCGGCCGACCGGGCGGCGCTCTTGGCGCGGGTCGACGTGGAATGGTCCGGGGCCGAGGCGGTGCCGGTGGTGTTGGAACGGGTGATGGAGGGCGGCGGTTGGACGTTCGCCACCGATGAAGTCTTGGACGCCGTGCCGCCGAAGACGACGCTGAAGAGTGTACGACGCCTCGACGCGGCGGCGGCGCTGTTGGCGACCGCCGACGCCGTTGCGGAACTCGACCCGGCCGCGAAGGTGCTGCGGGGGGTCAATCCGCCGGCGAAGCCGCTGTTGAAACGGAGGGTGTCGGTGCTGCCGCCGAAAGCGAAGGCGGCCGCCGCGGACATGATGCAGGCGGCGCCCGGCCTGGTCGCCGAGGCCGACGGCGCGACGGTGGCGGTGAGCGGACCGGTCTCCGCGATGCGGGCGCTCGAACGGTATCGGCGGTCGGCGGCGGAGTCGCCCACCGGCAAGGGGACGCGCCCGGCAACGGTCAAGCGGACCGAGAAGCAGGTTTTCACGCTGACGATGCGGAACACCACGCTGGAAAAGTTCGTCGAAACGCTGGCCAAACAGACCGGCCGGGCGATTGAAATCGACGAGGAATCGCTCGACGCCGTCGGCAAGGGACCGCTCGACCGACTGAGCTGTTCGGTCGAAAACGTCTCGCTGGAGGAACTGCTCTCCACGACGCTGGAGCCGGCGGGTCTTTCCTTCCGCGCGACCGGCGGGAAGATCGTCCTCTTCGCGAAACCGGAAGCGGCGCAGAAATAGGTCAGAGACCGAATCGGTGTAAGGAGCGGATCGTCATGCTGCTGGGAATCGTTTCCGACTCGCACGACCACCTGACCCATCTTGAGAGGGCGCTGGCTCGTTTCGAGAAGGAAAAAGTCGACGCCGTGCTGCACCCCGGCGATTTCGTCGCGCCGTTCGCGGCCAAGCTGCTGGTCGCGCGGTGGACGGGTCCGTTGTTCGTCGTCTTCGGCAACAACGACGGCGAACGCAAGGGGCTGGCGAAGGTGCTGCCGACGGTGCAGGACGGACCGCTGCTCGTCGAATTGGGCGGCCGAAGAATCAGCATGGACCACTACCCGCCGGACGCCGAGCATCGGCCGATCGCCGACTGCGACGTGGTGTTGTTCGGTCATACGCACCAGACGCTGGTCGAACGGAAAGACGGCGTCCTTCACCTCAACCCCGGCGAATGCTGCGGCTGGGTGACGGGCAAGCCGACCGCCGCCTTGCTCGACACCGTCAGCCTGAAGGTCGAAATCGTTGACCTGTGACGGGTAGGCCGCGGGGAGCCGACAATAGTGCTTTGTTAGCCGCCGCTTTCCTCAGCGGCGCGTCTTCGTCGTAAGTGCAACGCTGTTCGACGAGGAAGAAAAGACGCGCCGCTGCGGAAAGCGGCGGCTAACGAAGAAGCCTACCTGGGAAGGCCGCGTCGATTTGACCGAATAATCGGCAAAACGGGTTTTTTTGTCACAAGA